>JAYQOZ010000027.1:12236-12945 GCA_038145035.1 Gemmatimonadaceae bacterium
CCTCGAGGCCGGGCTCCTGCCCGGCGCGATGCTCCGGAACCGGAGCCTCAAGTTCCAGTGCGAGCACGTGCCCGTGAAGGTGGAGCAGACGGACACGCCGTTTACCCGGGCCTGCCGGCCCGGCCAGATCCTGAGCCTGCCAATCGCCCACGGCGAGGGCAACTACTACGCCGAGCCCGACGTCGTGGCCCGGCTCGAGGGAAACCGGCAGGTGGTGTTCCGGTACGTCACGCCGGATGGCCAGGCGACCGACGCCGGGAACCCGAACGGGTCGGTGGCGAACATCGCCGGCCTGTGCAGCGAGCGGCGCAACGTGGTGGGCCTGATGCCGCACCCGGAGCGGGCCTGCGAGGCCGCGCTGGGCAGCGCCGACGGCCTCGCGATCTTCCAGTCCGCCGTGGATGCCGCCCGGGAAGGAGCCGCCCATGCCGTTTGACGCGGCGGTCCTCGACCGCCACGGCGTCACCCCCGAGGAGTACGCCCGCATCGAGGCACTGCTCGGCCGGGAACCGAACCTCACCGAACTCGGCATCTTCTCGGTGATGTGGTCCGAACACTGCAGCTACAAGAGCTCGAGGGTGCACCTGAAGACCCTGCCCACCGAAGGCCCCCGCGTGCTCCAGGGACCCGGCGAGAACGCCGGTGCGGTGGACATCGGGGACGGGCTGGCGGCCGTGTTCAAGATCGAGTCGCACAACCACCCGTCGTT
>JAYQOZ010000028.1:0-6980 GCA_038145035.1 Gemmatimonadaceae bacterium
CGCTGCTCAGGTGTCTCGTGGGCTCGGAGTTGTGTATATGAGACAGACCTTCAGTTCCTGCTCGAGCTCCTCGGTGCGTGCCCGCACCGCTTCCTCGAGCGCGACGTTTCGCGCCTCTAGCGACTGACGGGCCGCCTCGAGTTCCGTGATGTCCTTCGCGAGAGAGGAGACCGCCGTCACCTCTCCGCGCTCATCGCGCAGGGGAGCCAGGCGCACGAACAGCGTGCGGCGGCTGCCGTCCGCCGCAACGGTGACTCGGGTCTCAGCCGGCGTGGGACGTCCCGATGCGGCGCGCTGCCGCGCCGCGGCGAGGGCGGCGTCACCCGTCTCCGGAAACAGCTCGGTGGCGCGGCGGCCGATGAGCGCCTCCGCGCTCCCGCCCCAGATCTCGCCGGCCGCCGCGTTGGCCTCGAGCACGCGGCCATCGAGGCTCTCGATCAGCATCGGGTCGTGCGCAGAACGGAACAGCGTGGCGTAGCGCTCCGTGCTCGCATCCGCGACGCGCAGGCTGGACTCCAGCGCCCGCGTGCGCACGAAGGTGCGCGTGAGCAGCGGCCCCACCCAGGCGAGGTGCCACTGCGAGCCCAGCAAGAGCACCACGAACGCCACCGCCAGTGTGATGCCGGCGGCCCGCAGGAACGGCGCGCGCACCTCCGACACGTCAAGCTTCGCCACGAGCCCCACCTCCAGCAGCGGGAGGTGCCGGTACGCGGCGACGACCGGATTCCCTCGGAAGTCGAGGCTCTGCCGAACACCCGTCTCGCCGTCCACGGCCCGCTGCAAGGCTTCCCCGGAGCGTCCGCCGAACGGGACCGGCGGCGGAACGACGCCGCCCAGTGAACGCTCCGGCAGCAGGAAGTACAGGTTGTTGTCCAAGCGGCGCTCACCGAGCACAAGTTCACCGGTGCGCCCGAAGTCCCGGAACGCCACGCTCGCGACAGCGAAATCGGACAGCGCATGCGCGCGTGCCGCCGTGGAGTCACCGGTGCGCGCGGCCTCGCCGGCGTAAATGCGCTCGATCAGCGTGGCCTGTGCGGTCACGAGCTGGACAAGGTCCACCCGGGCCCTGGCCATCGCGAGCCGATACAGCGTGACGAAGGCCGTCCCGACGATGAGCAAGGCCACGGTGGAGAGCACCGTGAGCGATCGCGCCTGGATGGCCCCGCGAGAGCCGTCGGCGCGCGGTGCGGCGGTCCGATCCACTGGCATCGACCTAAGTTGGCGGCAGGACGCTCCCGAAGGAAGCGGGGGCGCCCGAGGGATGGCCGACGCAGCATCAGCGAGCACCTGCTGCGACGACTGCTCGCGTTGCCTCCGACCGCCACGTAGCTTTCGCCGGCAGAATGCCGACGCCTTCCCAACCGCCGACCGCCGCACGACCCCGCAGCCCGCACGACTGGCTGCTGCGGGCCGCGCGCGCCGCGGAGCCTACGCGGGTCAAGCATCTGCCCGAGACACTGCCCGCCGACATCAGTGAGGCCTGGGCGGTCGTGATGACGCAGACCGGCCTGGGGGCCGAAGCGCTCGCCAAGGCCGCGGGTGAGGTCCTGCGCCTCCCGGTGGCCGATGCCACCAAGGTGGATCGGCGCGCCATCAAATTGCTGCCTGAACGTGTGGCGCGGGCACTGGGTGTCTTGCCGATGCAGCTGACGGACGACTATCTCCAGGTGGCCTGCGCGGACCCGATGGACCTCGGCGTCGAGCGCGACCTCGAGTTCGCCTCGGCGCGGTCCATTCGCTTTGTGGTCGCGTCGCCGGATTTCATCCGTGAGCATCTCGACGCCGAGTACTCACCCGAGGCACTCATCGACTCGGTGGTGATCGGGTTTGCCGGCGGCCTGGGAGCCGTCGTCATCGCCCCCGCGCTCGAGACACCGGAAGGCGACGGTGGCGAAGCCCACAATGCGGCCGTGCGCCGACTCGCCGCTACCCTGCTGCGCGACGCGGCCGTGCAGGGTGCGTCTGACATCCACCTGACCCCCAACGGCACGCAGGGCGTCGTGCGCTACCGCATCGACGGCACGATGCGACCGGTGCTCACGATGCCCGATGCGGTCTACGCCCGCGTGGTCTCGCGACTCAAGGTCATCGGCAACCTCGACGTGGCCGACACGCGCCGCCCACAGGACGGACGCAGCCGCATCGTGGTCGAGGGCCGCGACATCGACCTGCGCATCTCGAGCCTGCCCGTGGAGGGCGGCCGCGAGCGGCTTGTGCTCCGACTGCTGACACACGAGGCCATCGGCTCACTGGACTCGCTGGATCTCGTGGAACCGGAGCGCAGCCAGCTCATCGCGCTGATGGACCTCGCCGACGGCATGGTCCTGATGACGGGCCCCACCGGCTCCGGCAAGACGACGACGCTACACGCCGCACTGCGGCGGCGCCTCAAGCCGGACGTCACCATCATGACGGTCGAGAATCCGGTGGAATACCGCATTGCGGGCATCTCCCAGGTGCAGGTGGAGCCCAAGGCTGGCCTCACTTTCGCGGCCGCCCTGCGTGCGATGCTGCGCCAGGACCCGGACATCGTGCTGGTCGGGGAGATCCGCGACCGCGAGACCGCCGAGGTCGCGGCGCAGGCGGCGATGACGGGCCACCTGATGCTCTCAACCGTGCACGCGGACGATGCGCCGGGTGCGCTGCTGCGGCTCCGCGATCTCGGACTCGCCATCGACACGCTGTCGGAGACGTTCCGTGGAGCGGCCGCACAACGCCTGATCCGCCGGGTCTGCACGTCGTGCGTCTCGGCGCCGACCGCCGCCGATGCGACGCCCGAGGAACTGACCTACCAGTCGGTCACCGGCGCGCTGCCGAAGGTGCGGGCTGGCGGCTGCCCCGCCTGTGACTTCTCGGGCTACAGCGGACGGCTTCCGATCCACCAGATCTTCCGGATGTCCGAGGCCGTGAAGGCGCTGCTTGTGCAATCCGCGCCGACCAGTGCCGTACGGGCCAAGGCCCGCGAGGAAGGAATGCGCTCGCTCGGGGAGAGCGCAGGTTCCCGCATCGAGGCCGGGCAGACCACGGTGGACGAGGCGCTGCGCGTGCTCGGCACCCGGTTCTGGGACGAGATTCGCGGCCATGACACCGGGGAAACGGCCGAGCCGACGGAGGTGACCGACCTCGAGCTCGAGGAGGTGGGGTTCCTTGCCCAGCATCGCGCAACCCGGCTCGCCCCGACCAGCGTCGTCGTGTTCTCCGAGGAGGACGACGTTCGAGCGCAGCTGGAGCGGAGCGCCGCGAAGGCAGGGGCCGACGTCATCGCCGCCAGCACGGTCGAGCGGGTGGCACAGGCCGCCGCGAAGACGCCGAACATCCGCCTCCTCGTGCTCGACCTCGGGCCGGATCTCCCAAGGGAAGAGACGGGCGCGATGGGCCTGCTGGTGGACCTGCGACGGGCGCTGCGCGAACTCTCGCTCCCAGTGCTGCTCGTCGCGCCACCGGAGCACACCGCGCTGCACTTTATGCTGAAGACCGCGGGCGTGGACGACTTCCTGCGGCGTCCCGTGGACGAGAAGCTGCTGGAGCGCCGCGTGCGCGCCGCGCTGCGGCGCTCCGTCGCCGGTTCAGCGATCGTCGCACCGGACGCCTAATCGCCGTGCCGCGCCGCCGTCTGCCCCGAACTTCCCGAACGCCGGAGTGATGCCGTGAACGAGCCGCACAGCCCCTCCACGCCGCCGAGCCTGCGCGACCAGGTCTCGGCTGCCGCCTCCGCCATCCAGCACGATGCGCAGCAGGCCGCGGCCCAGGAGCCGCCGCCGAGGGAAGCCGACCGCCGGCCGTTGGCGGTCCTCACCCTCATCGCCTTTGCCGTCACGCTCTGGACGAACCTCGACGCCCTGCGCGGGCGACCGCTCGATGAGGACCTGCTGATCGATGGGGACGTACAGAGCATCGAGTTCGCCAGGGGCGTGGTGCAGGCGCACTGGGATTCCACGGGCACGCTGCCGGCGTCCCTCGTCGACATCGGGCTGGGAGACTACCCGTTCGCGTACACGGCGACCGCGCAGGACTTCCGCATCGCGGCGCGCGGCGCCCACGGCGCCGCCCTCGGCTACCAGTCTCCGACGCTGCCCCCGCGCCTGGAGGCCCGTCGATGAGACGCCCCGGATTCACGCTCGTCGAGATGCTCATCGTCGTCTCGATGCTCGGCATCCTCGCGACGATCGTCACGCCCAAGTTCCGCGATGCCCGCGAGCGGGCGGAGGCGGCGGCCCTCCTCGAGCGGGTGCACGCGGTGCAGCTGGCGTACGAGGCGGCCGACGAACCGGCCGCCGCGACGCTCAAGGCGCCAAAGGGTGTCGTGCCGGCCGTGCTCCGCGAGGGCCTCTCCGAAGGACACTTCGCGGCCGAGGGCGGGCTGACCATCATGACGGGCCAGGTGGGCGGGAATCAGGCCGTGCTGTTCGTGTTCGCCGGGAATCCGACCCAGGAGCGCGTGCTGGCGGAGGTAAACCGGCAGATGGCCATCGCGCATCGCTACTCGCGATCCCTGCTGGTCGTCGGGTTGAATGCACCGGCCATCGCGGCCATGGCTCCCAGGCCGCTGGCGCCGGTGGCGGTGCAGACTCCAGTCGCGACCGGGCAACCTGCTCCACAGACGGTGCAGCCGCCCGTCCCCGACCCGACACCGCAGGCCGTGCCGTCGGTCCTCCCGTCGACAGCGACGCCGTCCACGCCGCAGACACCGGCGCCGGCCGTGACGAACTCGGGTGCACCCGTGTGCAGCGCGTCGCTTCCGCCGGGTCAGTATCGCCACTGCCTCGCCGGCGAGACCACCGGGTACTTCCGCAACCACTGACGGGCCGCAGGCGCAGGCCGCCCGCGCGATCGCTACGCCGCCAGGGCGGCCCCGCAGGACACGCAGAAGCGCGCCGTGTCGCTCTCCACGGTTGCGCCGCAGCTCACGCAGGCCGCGCCGAGGAAGCGCCCGCAGTCGGAGCAGAAGACCGCATCCGGCTCCGGGCGCGCGCCGTGCTGCGCACAGCTCGCCGTGCGGGACTTGGCCCGCGCGATCATTGCCTCAACGGGATCCTCGGCGACCGCCCCCGCGGCCGACGCCTCGACGGCGTCGCCGGCCGTCCCCGCGACGCCCCGCGCCGCCGCATCCCCGGCCACCCGGGCCATCGCATAGTCCTCCGGCGAGAGCTTCCCCGTCGCCTGGTCGAACTCGATCTCACGCAGTGCCTCGAGCGCGCTGGCCTCCGGCGGTAACTCCGGCGCGGGCGCGGCCTGCGGCGCCGACGTCACCGCCGGCCGTAGCAGCGGCATCAACACGAAGGCCAGCCCGAGTGCCGCCAGCGCGCTGCCAACCAGCAGGGCAATCACTCCGGCTCCTCGCGCAGCGCGCGCTCCAGCCGCGCCAGGTCCTCGGCGCTGGCCCCGGGCGCCACGTCCACCGGCAGCGCCGGGGCGGCCACCGCACCGCGCGCCGCCTGCGCCGACCAGCGCTTCAGCATCATCGTCAGGATCGCCGCGCCCGTCGCCAGCACGATCGACGGTGCAAAGTACCCGACCCAGTTGAAGCCTTCCTTCACCGGCGCCGTGAGCGCGACCTCGCCGTACACGTCCACGAAGGCCTGCTTGATCTCGTCGCCCGTGTATCCGCCGTCGATCAGCCGCAGCACGTCGCGGTGCATCGCGGGCGACACGCTGCAGGTGAAGTCCGTCGTGCGGCACGTATAGATGTCCAGCACGCAGCCGCACTGGCACTTGATCTGCTTCTCGAACAGATCGCGCTCGTCCGCCGTCATCGACGGCGTGGCGCCGGGCTTCGGGTCCAGGCGCACGGGCCGGTACGAGCCCTGGTCCATCGGCGCGAAGTTCTGCGCCTCCTGCGCACCGAGTCCGCGCGCGGCCAGTGCGGCGGCGGCTCCGCCGACGCCCACCAGGAACTCCCTGCGATCGAGCACCGGCATCAGACGCCCACCGCCTCCGCGTGCTGCGGCTTGAGCTCCGTCACGTAGCCGCCCTGCCGCGCGCGTTCGGCCTGCGGCCACATCACCACCACGCCGCCCACGGCCATCAGGATCCCGCCGATCCACACCCAGGCCACCAGCGGATTGAAGTTGATGCGCACCTCGGCGCGGTCGCCGATGGTGCCGGCCAGGACGAGATAGACGTCCTGTCGCCCCAGCGTCAGGATGCCGACCTCGGTGCTCGGCTGGAACGTGGGCTGGTTGCGCGCATCGAAGTGCTGCCGCTTCTCGCTGGTCAGCACCGGGAAGGTCTCGCCTTCGGACTCGACCCTGAGCGCCACCGCCACCACCTCACGGTTGAGCGCCTTGTAGTTCGAGATGCCCTCGCTCGTGAAGGTCCAGGAGCGGCCGTAGGGATCCGTCGTCGTGAACGACTCGCCGTCGGACAGCGTGACGTCGTGCTCCTGCTTGAATGCCATGCCGGCGAAGGCTGCGAACAGGATGACGATGCCGGCGTGTACGATATAGCCGCCGTATCGGCGCCGGTTGCGCGAGACGAGGTTCACGAAGGCCGAGAGGACGTGCTCGCCGTGCATCCGCATGCGCGCCGCCATGCCCTTCTGGAACTCCTGCAGGATGGTCGCCGCCACGAAGGCGCTGAGTCCCCAGGCCATCAGGGGCGAGAGGCCCCGGACGCCGAGCGCCATCAGGATGCCTGCCGCGAGCACCCCGACAAACGCCGGCACCGCGAACTGGCGCTGGATGTTCGCCACCGAGGCGCGGCGCCAGGCGATGAGCGGCCCGATGCCGGTCAGCAGCAGGAGGAGCAGGCCCAGCGGTACGTTCACCGCATTGAAGAAGCTCTCGCCCACCGTGATCTTCGAGCCGCGCACGGCCTCGCTGAGGATCGGAAAGAGCGTGCCCCAGAGCACCGAGAAGGCGATGCCCACCAGCACCAGGTTGTTGTACAGGAACGCCGCCTCGCGCGAGATCATCGCCTCGAGCTCGGCCTTCGACTCCAGGTCCTTGAGCCGCATCGCCACCAGCCACGCGGTCACCGCG
>JAYQOZ010000028.1:6990-8719 GCA_038145035.1 Gemmatimonadaceae bacterium
CGAGGAAGATCGCGAACCAGCTGCCGACATTGCTCTGGGCGAACGAGTGCACCGACTGGATGACGCCCGAGCGCGTGATGAAGGTGCCGAGGATGCTGAGCATGAACGTCGACACGACCAGCACGACGTTCCACTTCCGCAGCATGCCGCGCTTCTCCTGGATCATGATCGAGTGCAGGAACGCGGTGCCCGTGAGCCAGGGCAGCAGCGAGGCGTTCTCGACCGGGTCCCACATCCAGTAGCCGCCCCAGCCCAGCTCCACGTAGGCCCACCACATCCCGAGCACGATGCCGAGCGTGAGGAACACCCAGGAGACCAGCGACCACTTCCGCACGGCACCCAGCCACTCGGCGTCGAGCCGGCGCGTCACCAGCGCGGCAATCGCGAAGCCGAATGGGATGGCGGTCGCGACGTAGCCGAGGTAGAGCATCGGCGGATGGATGGCCATCGCCGGGTTCTGCAGCTGCGGGTTGAGCCCGCGGCCATCGGGCGGGATCCACTCGAGGCGCTCGAAGGGATTCGACGCGATCGCCGTGGCGGCGACGAAGAACAGCAGCACCGCGGCATTCGTGCCCGTCACCCAGGGCATCAGCGCGCGGTTGCTGCGGCGGTTGGTGAAGGTGGCCGCGGCCGCATAGCTCGCGAGCACGAGGCACCAGAAGAGCATCGAGCCGGCCTGCCCGCCCCAGAACGCGGAGAACTTGTAGACCACCGGCAGGTTGGCGCTGGTGAACGAGGCCACGTAGCGCAGCGAGAAGTCGCTGGTCAGCAGCGCGGTCCACAGTCCCAGCGAGGCCAGGATCACGAAGGCGGCAGCGGCGTAGAGGCCGCGCTCGCCGGAGACAATCATGTCGTCGCGGCGCAGGTACCCGCCGGCAAACGACGTCGTGACCGCCCAGAGCCCCATCAGCAGGGCGATCCAGAGCGACAGCTCACCGACAAGAATCATCGAATGCGGGGCACTGAGGAGGAGGTGCCGCGCCGATCAGCGCGGCCTGTCCGGCGTCGGGGCATCTGCCGGCGGCGCGGCCACGTCGTGCGGCGGCGTCGCACCGTTCTCGTACGCCTTGCGCATCGACTCGTAGCCCTCGGGCGCCTCCTCGTAGCGCGAGGCGCACTTGGCGAGCAACGTCGTCGCCTGGAAGGTGCCGGTGTTGTCGAGGCGACCCTCCACCACGACCTCAACAGAATCCGAGAACGTGTCGGGGATGATGCCGCGATACACCACCGGATACGTGGCCGTCCCGTCCGTCATCTGGAACGCGACCTGGCGCCCCGACGGGTCGCGCACGACCGTCCCCGGCACGACGCGCGCGCCGACCTTCACGCCAGTGCCCACCATGGTCGGGTCGGCAGCCACCTTGGCCTGGAGTTCGGCCGGCATCAGGAAGTAGACACCCGTGTCCATGATGGCGCCGGCCATCAGGACACCAGCCGCGCCCAGCACCACCGCGCCGCCGAGCAGGAATTTCGTACGAGGATGCATCTCGACTCCAAGGGGACAGAGACTATCGGGCAATATAACCGGGACGGCGGAGGCGGCGGGGAGGCCGGAACCGTAGCTTCCCAATCATGATTCGCACCGACCCCGCCGCTCTCGGCACCGCCGGCCGAGCCACCTCCGCAACGCCGGGGGCGCGCCCGCGTGCGGGAACCCGGCTCAGCGGGTCGGACTTCGCCGTGGCGATCTCGCTGGCGCACCTCTGCCTCATCAGAGTCTGGCTGGAGC
>JAYQOZ010000028.1:8729-12733 GCA_038145035.1 Gemmatimonadaceae bacterium
CGCGGTCTCGGGCCCCAACGCCTACTACCTCGACGTCTCCAACCTCGACTACCTCGCCGCCGCGACGAACACGGCCCTGCTCACCGGGCTGTTCCTCCTCGCGACCTACGTCGCCCGTGGCCGCGGCATCGCCGGACGCGCCGCACTGGCCTGGGGCTTCCTGGCCCTGCTCTTCGCCCAGGTCTCCGGCGTGGGGCCATCGCTCTCCCCGGGCGTCTTCGCGGTGATCGATCGCTGGCGTGAAGCCAAGTACATCGAAGCGCTACTGCCGCTGGTACTGCTCGGCGGCCTCGGCCTCGCCTGCTGGCGCTGGACCGTCCCCACGGCGCGCATCGCGCGACGCGTGGTGTTCATTGCATTCCCCTTCGCGCTGATCAACCTGGCGCGCGCGGGCTGGATCGTCGCCACGCTCAATCCTTCGGAGGCACTGGCCGCCGAGTCACCGCCCATCGGCGCCGCGCTGCCGGAAAGCGACGGGCCACGCGTCGTCGTCATCCTTATGGATGCGCTGAGCCGGCGGCACGCCATCGACGCCCGCCCGGCCGACCTCGCGCTCCCCAACCTCGACCGCCTGCGCAGCGAGGCAATCGACGCCACGCAGGTCACGCAGTTCGCGAACAAGACCATCATCGCGGTACCGGCGATGCTGTCGGGCCTGCCGGTCGAGCGCTCCGAGCCCGAGGACGGCGACGAACTGCTGATCTCCGTGGACGGCCGCGAGCTGCCCTGGAGCGAACAGCCCAACGTGCTCAAGGATGCGCAGGACCTCGGCGGCGTCGCGGTCGTCGCGGGCTGGTATCACCCCTACTGCAGGATGTTCGCGGCGCTCGACGCCTGCTCCACGTTTCCGACGCGCACGGTGGGATCGCGCGCGCGCCACACGGGATTCTGGCGCGCACTGTTCGACCAGCAGCTGGCAATGCTGCCCTACGTGAACCTGCGCATCCGGCAGATTGACCTGGTCGAGGACCAGCTGGTCGATGCGCAACGCGCCGTCACGCTCGGCGACCGCGGTCTCGTGTTCCTGCATCTGATGATCCCGCACACGCCCTGGATCTGGGACGACGAGGACGACGAGTTCACGCTCACGCGCTTCAACCACGACGGCTACTACGGCAACATCGCGCTGATGGACGCGGTGCTCGGCGACCTGCGACAGCGCATGGAGGCGGCGGGCAAGTGGGACCGCAGCGCGGTGCTCTTCCTCTCGGACCACATCATGCGCTATCGGCCGCGCTATCTCGAGGAGCCGGCGGACCCGCGCGTGCCGTACATCCTGAAGCTGCCAGGACAGCAGGGCGGCGTGACCTTCCACCGCCCGCTCAGCGCAATGATCACGCACGACCTGCTCGAGGCCCTGCTGCGCGGCGAACTCCAGGACAACGACGCCGCGACAGCGTGGCTGTCGGCACGCGCGGCGCCTAGCGATCCAGCTGCCGCGCCAGCACCGCCCCGCTGATCCCGCCCAATGCGTCGGCGGTGAGGTCCTTGGCACTCACGTAGCGCCCGTCCGCGCGGTCGTACAACTCCTTCGCAACACCGATCGTGGCCGTGACGCCCCCGGCCCACAGCGAGGCCTCGCGATACTCGAGGCCAGCGCCGCGCAGCGCCGCGTGGGAGGCGCCCTGGATGAGTGCGGAGGCCGCGAGATGGTACGCCTTGTCGCGCCCCAGCCAGCGATCGTCCTCCGGCGCTCGCTCCGGCGGCGCCCCGAACCGGAACGAACCCAGCACGAGGAGCAACGCGAACTTCACGTGGGCTCGCGGTCGCGGGCCCAGGCCACCGCCGCGCGCACCGCGCGACGCCAGCCGGCGAGTCCCTGCCGCGCCACGTTGGCGCCGCGCACGGGCTCGAAGCGACTGAACGTACGCGAGGCGTGGAAGGCCGCGGCATCCGGCCACACGCCGGCGGCGATGCCGGCGAGTCCCGCCGATCCCAGCGCGGTCGTCTCTACGATGTCCGGACGTTCCACCGGCACGCCGAGCAGGTCGCTCTGGAACTGCATCAGCCAGTCGTTCTGCGCCGCGCCGCCATCCACCCGCAATACGTCCAGCGGCGCACCGCTGGCGCCGCGCATCGCATCGAGGACGTCGGCAGTTCCGTAGGCCATCGCCTCCAGTGCCGCCCGCACGAGATGGTCGCGCGAGGTGCCACGCGTGAGCCCCACGATCGTGCCGCGCGCCTCGGCTTCCCAGTGCGGTGCACCGAGCCCCGTGAGCGCGGGCACGAAGTACACGCCGTCGTTGCGCTCGAGCGACCTCGCCATCGCCTCGGTCTCGCTTGCCTTGCTCACGATGCCGAGTCCGTCGCGCAGCCACTGCACCGCCGCGCCGGCGATGAAGATGCTCGCCTCCAGCGCATAGGCCGGCTCGCCGCGCGGCCCGCAGGCCACCGTAGTGAGGATCCCCTGCCCGCCCACGGGCCGCTGCCCGCCCGTGTGCAGCAGAAGGAACGCGCCGGTGCCATACGTCTGCTTGCTGTTCCCCGTGGACCAGCAGCCCTGCCCGAAGAGCGCCGCCTGCTGGTCGCCCGCCGCGCCGCGAATCGGGATGTCGTGCCCCAGATGCGCGGCGCGTGCCGTCCCGAAGTCGCCGGACGAGGGTCGCAGCTCCGGCAGGATCTCCCGCGGCACGTTGAACAGCGCGCAGAGCCGATCGCTCCACTGCAGCGTGTTGATGTCGTAGAGCATCGTGCGCGACGCGTTGGTCGGTTCCGTCGCGTGCACCGCGCCGTCGGTGAGCTTCCAGATGAGCCAGGTGTCGATGGTGCCGGCCGCGAGCCGTTCCGGCGGCACGCCACCGGCCTTCTCGCGGAGCAGCCACTCGAGCTTGGTGCCGCTGAAGTAGGGATCCACCACCAGGCCCGTGGCCTGATAGATGGCCTCACCCTGCCCTGCCTCGCGCAGTTCCTGCGCGCGGCGCGTGGTGCGCCGATCCTGCCACACGATGGCGTGGTCCAGCGGGCGGCCGGTGCTGCGGTCCCAGAGCACGATCGTCTCGCGCTGGTTCGTGATGCCCAGCGCCTCGGGGACGACGCCGGCGGCGGCGATGGCCTCGCGCGCGGCTTCCATCGTGCGCGCGAAGATCTCCTCCGCGTCGTGCTCCACCCAGCCGGGCTGCGGAAAGTGTTGCGTGATCTCGCGATAGCCGCGCCCCACCACGCGTCCGTCCTCGGCGATGACGAGCGCGGTGGAGCCGGTAGTGCCTTGGTCGAGCGCGAGGACGTGTCGCATCGCTCAGGCAGGTGGAGGGGTGATCGGGAGATGGTCGAAGCGGAAGGGCGGCATGTGCACACCGCGATCCGTGACAATGTGCGTGATGAGCGTGGCCGGCGTCACGTCGAAGGCGGGATTGTAGGCCGCTACGCCCGCGGGGGCGACCGGCACGCCGTCCATCTCGGTGACCTCCTCGGGCGCGCGTTGCTCGATCGGGATGTCGGCGCCGGTCAGCGTGAGCGCATCCACGGTGCTCGAGGGCGCCACCACCACGAAGGGGATGCCGTGGTGGCGTGCGAGCACGGCCAGGCCATAGGTGCCGATCTTGTTCGCCGCATCGCCGTTGGCGGCGATGCGGTCCGCGCCGACCATCACGATGTCTACGCGGCCCGCCGCCATCAGGCTGGCGGCCATGTTGTCCGCGAGCAGCGTCACCGGAATGCCGACCCGCGAGAGCTCCCAGGCGGTGAGCCGTGCACCCTGCAGCAGCGGGCGCGTCTCGTCGGCCAAGACCTCCACGCGCCAGCCCCGCTCGTGGGCGGCATAGACCGGGGCGAGGGCCGTGCCGATGCCGGCCGTGGCCAACGCGCCGGCGTTGCAGTGCGTGAGCACCCGGACGCCGTCACGCAGCAACTCGAGCCCGTGGGCGCCCAGTGCCGTGCACATCGCGGCATCCTCGGCGCGTATGGCCTCGGCCTCGGCCTGGAGATGGTGCAGCGCCGCCGGCGGGGCGGCATCCGCGCCGCGCTCCAGCGCGACCAGCATGCGATCCAGCGCCCAGGCGAGGTTC
>JAYQOZ010000029.1:0-417 GCA_038145035.1 Gemmatimonadaceae bacterium
GCCGGGGCGCCGCGTCGCTTTGTGCGTCGAATGGGTCAGCGACCCGCGTCGAGGTCGTTCCAGTTGAGGATGGCGTTGAAGCCCAGGAAGAAGGTCCCGTGGGTCTGCCAGCGCCAGAAGGGCCGGATGGCAAACATCACCACGTGGCCGTCGCCCAGCGGGGCGTCGACGACCTGCGCACGGTTGGCGAGGGTCTGGCCGTTCGCGAGCGTGCCGGAGAGCAGCATGTCGCCCGGGTTCGCCGGGAAGCTGAGGATGGCGCGCGGGCGCATATCACGCGGCGCGGCCCGTCCGCCACCCGCCGGCGACTCCTCGTCATCGTCGCCGCCGCCGGTCGGGCGCCCACCGGCACGCGCAGCGCCGCGCCCGGCCGGCCGCGCCGCCGTCGCCGGTTCCGCTACGCCGCTGCGCCCCGCG
>JAYQOZ010000029.1:427-12665 GCA_038145035.1 Gemmatimonadaceae bacterium
CCGCCGAAGCCGCCGAACCCGCCCCCGCCCCCGACGTTGAGCACCGGCGCCTGGCTGAAGTACACCGGCACCTGCGCGTTGAAGCCGTAGGCGATCGGGCTGCGACGGTCGCTCACGATGCCGCGATACACGGAGCCGCGGGCGAACAGGCTGCTCGGCTCCTCGACCGTGACCCCGGAGACGAGGTTGTACTCGGGGAAGATCGTGGACGTGGCGCCCTCGACAATCAACGTGCCGCCGGCCTTCACGAAGTTGTAGAGCTCGAGCAGGCCTTCGTAGCCCATGCCGCCACGGATGTCATCCGCGTGGTCGTTGGCGCCGAGGTTCGGCGTGCTGTCCGTCTTCTGGTAGGGCAGGGGCAGGCTGCCGGTCATCGCGATGCCGTTGACCTGTGCCTGCGCCGAGCCGCCGACGTGCGGATAGATGATCACGTCGTACCGGCTGCGCAGGTTGCCCTCCCGGAGCCTCGTGTCCGCGAAGTACTCATAGGGCACGCCGTACGTGTCGAGCGCGGCGCGCACCCAGCCCTCGTCCTGCGTGCGCTGCCAGGCGTGCACGTAGCCGATCCGCGGCAGGTCGAGGTTGTGGGTCTTCACGCTGGGCAGCGCGGCCATCGCGACGCCGGTGAGGCCGAGCTCCGTGAGCACCGGGCCGACGCTGGCGGCGTCGGCGTTCGGGATGATGAAGGCGCCGGCGCGGAACTTCCGGCCGGCGACCTCGAAGTCCTCCTCGGCCGCCTGCATCTCGACGTTGCGCAGGCGATAGCGCATGGTGACGAGGGCGTTGTCGGTCGTGTGGTCCACGACCACGACGCGGCCCGATCCACTGATGCCGCCGCTCGCCCTGGCCGGCTGCGTCATCCGCGTCATCCGCCGCGTGAGCACGCTGGAGTCGCCCAGCGCCTGCACGACCACGTTGCGCATCAGCTGGAAGGTCCAGCCGGTGTCGTCGTAGGGCCGCGGGTTGGCCGGTGAGAAGTTCTGGATGGAGAAGTACATGTCGGCCAGCGTGCGGTACGGCTGGTCGGCGCGGACGATGTAGTCGCCACGCTCGACGCGGACGCTCCCGGCGGTGAAGGCCTGGTCCGCGACATGGATCTCGAGGCCCTGGCGCTGGAGCTCATTCACGGCGTCGACCGCGTCCACGCGGCGCCGCTGGCCGGCGGGCACCACCCAGGCGTAGGTCGGGCCGCTCCGGCCCCTCTCGACGGAGCGCTTGTTCTTGAGCCAGTAGTTCTCGAGGTAGAGCCGGCGGTTCTTCGCGAAGTGGTCCAGCGAGAAGAGCAGCGCCGACTGGCCGATGTTCACCGAGTTGCGCGGGCCCCACTTGATCTCCGGCAACGGCGGGTTCGGGCGGAACCACTCGCGGCTGGTGGTATTCGGCGCCACGCGCAGGGTCTCCACGTTGTCCGGGCCGTAGCGCTGCACTTCGTAGAAGCGGCCGATGGCATTGTGCGCGTGGGCGGCGAAGAACAGGTAGTTGGGCGTCCAGCCGTCGTAGAAGCCGTAGGTCCACACGCCGGGCACGCCGCGCTTGGTCATCTCCATCACGTCCACCTGCGCCATCGTCCACCACTCGGTGACGGTGATGGGGTCGAGCCACTCGTTGTAGGGGCCGGTGCCGGTGGAGGTGTAGAGGTAGGACACCGACTCGTGCAGGTCGTGCATCACCTGCGGCGTCCAGTCGAGGAAGAGCCGGTTGGTGTGTCGCGTGAGGGCGAGGAACTGCCCCATGCCATCGCGATTGTTGTCGTGGGCCACGTACTTGCCCCAGTACATCAGGGGCAGGCGCGCCTCGCCGGACGGGCGATTCTTGTTGAAGTAGTAGGTGTCCACCTGGCGCTCGCGGCCGTCGACCTCGAGCACCGGCGTGATGAACACGATGGCGTTGTCGCGGATGTTCCGGATCAGCGGCTGGTCGGAGACCGCGAGTCGATACGCCAGTTCCATCAACATCTCGGGGCCGCCCGTCTCGCCCGAGTGCAGGCCGCTGGTCACCCAGTAGATGGGCTTGGCCGTGTCGAGCAGCTCACGGGCGCGGGCCTCGGAGGTGCGCCGGGGGTCGGTGAGCTCGTTCAGATAGCCCTTGTAGCGATCGAGGTCCCGAATGGTGGCCTCGTCGGCGACGGCGAGCACGACCATGTCGCGCCCTTCCTCCGTCTGGCCGATCTTCCAGGTCTTCACCCGCGGCGAGGCCGCGGCCAGCGCCTCGTAGTAGCGGTGGATGTCCCTGGCATAGGTCAGCTCGCCCGGCGTGCCGACGATGCGCCCGAGGAACTTGAGTGGCGTGGGCACCGTGGCCGAGGCCGGCAGGTGGTCCACGAGCTCGGTGGTGATGCGGGCGTCCTGCAGGTACTCACGGATCTTGGCCGTGTATTCCTGGTCGTTGGGCTGCTGCTGGGCGCCCGCGAGTGATGGGAGTCCGAGCGCGACGGCAAGCAGCAGCGCGCGCAGGTTCTTCGGGCGGAACGGGGACATACGGGCTCCGGCTGCGGGTGGGGGGAAATCGTCCGCAGAAGGTACGTGCGACCGGGCGAAAGCGCTCGATGCGCACTATCGTAGGACATGGCCACCGATCCCCTCGGGCGCCTGCGCGCCATCTGCCTCGCGTTGCCGGACAGCGCTGAGGTCCCCGCCTGGGACACGTACACGTTCCGGCGGCGGGGCAGGATCTTCGCCATCTATGGCATGCCGGATGACGTCACCCACACGGGCGGTCGCCCGAGCGTATCGCTCAAGGCGGGGCCGGGCAATCAGCAGCTGATGGTCCGCGACGATCCTGACCGCTACTTCGTGCCGCCGTACGTGGGGAAGGCTGGCTGGATCGGCGTACGGCTGGACAGGCGTCCCCCGTGGAAGGAGATCGAGCGGCTGGTCGCGGAGTCGTGGGAGCTGGTCCTGCTCAAGAAGCCGAAGGACGGAGGACGGAGGACGAAGGTAAGGGCAGGGACCAGGCCGTCCCCAACACGGAAGAAGGGGTGAGCCGAACCCGGCCCACCCCCTCCCTCGTCCTACCACCTTCGTCCTTCGTCAGACGGGAAAGAGCATCTCCCGGTACCGCGGCAGCGGCCAGTACTGGTCGCCGATCGTGAGCTCCAGCGCATCCGAGCTCGCGCGGCAGGCGGCCATCGCATCGGCGCCGGCGGCGGTCAGGAACGCGGCACACTTCGCGAGGTCGTCGTGCATGGCCTCGGCCCTGGCGATGGCCTTGTGGAGCGCCCCCGCCTGGCCCTGCAGCGCCGTGACCAGCGCGCCCGTCCTCTCGGCCGCCGCCTTCTGCGGGACCACCTTGATGCCCGCTTCCTTCGCGTGCGCCGCACCTGCGGCGAGGTCGCCGAGGCAGTCGTACGCGGCCGGCAGGATCATCGTGTCCACCAGCTCGGCCATCGTGTGCATCTCGATCAGCATGTCCTTGATGTAGCGCTCCAGCCGGACATGGTAGCGGCTCTCGACCTCGGCCTTGGTGAGGATGCCGGTCGAGGTGAACAGTGCCTTTGCGGCCGGCGTGTCGAGCTGGGCCAGCGCCTCGGGGGCGCGGCGCAGGTTGAGCAGACCGCGCTTCCTGGCCTCCTTCACCCAGGCCTCGCTGTAGCCGTTGCCCTCGAAGCGGATCGGCGTGGTCTCGGTGAAGGCCGCACGCACGACCTTGAGCGCGGCATCGTCCACCGACTTGGTCTTCTTGAGCGCCGCCTTGAGGTCCGCGGTGATCTCGCCCAGCGCCTCGGCGACGACGGTGTTGAGCACCGTTGCGGGGAAGGCGATGGACTGCGAGGAGCCCACGGCCCGGAATTCGAACTTGGCGCCCGTGAACGCGAAGGGCGACGTGCGGTTGCGGTCCGTGTTGTCCTGTTCGATCTCGGGCAGCTTGGCCACGCCCAGCCTGAGCATCGCCTGCGCGGCGGAGCTGCCCACGCGGCCGGCAATGATGTCCTCGATCATGTTCGTGAGCGTGGCGCCCATGAACACCGAGATGATGGCCGGCGGCGCCTCGTTGGCGCCGAGGCGGTGCTCGTTGCCCGAGGTGCCGATGCTCGCGCGCAGCACGCCCTGGTGCCTGTGGACACCCTTGAGCACCGCGGCGAGGAAGAGCAGGAAGCGGATGTTCTGGTGCGGCGTCTTGCCCGGCTTCAGCAGGTTGATGCCGTCAAGCGCGTTGTCCGCGTGGATGGCCATCGACCAGTTGCAGTGCTTGCCCGAGCCGTTGATCCCCGCGAACGGCTTCTCATGGAGCAGCGCCTGCAGGCCATGGCGCATGGCTACGTCCTTCAGCACCGACATCACGAGCTGATTGTGGTCGGTCGCAAGGTCGGTCTCCTCGAACATCGGTGCCATCTCGAACTGGCAGGGCGCAACCTCGTTGTGCCGCGTGACGATCGGCACGCCGAGCTTGTAGAGCTCGAACTCGACCTCGGCGATGCAGGCCTGCACGCGCTCCGGGATGCCGCCGAAGTAGTGGTCCTCGCGCTGCTGGCCCCGCGGCGGGGCCGCGCCGAGCAGCGTGCGTCCGCCCATGACGAGGTCCGGCCGCATCGCGAAGTGCGTGCGGTCGATGATGAAGTACTCCTGCTCCGCGCCCAGCGTGGTGAACACGCGCGAGGCGCCCCTGTCGCCGATCAGGTCGAGCAGCGCCATCGCCTTCTCGGAGAGGATGTCGGAGGAGCGCAGCAGCGGCGTGACCTCGTCGAGGGCCTCGCCGTTGTAGCCGATGAACACCGACGGGATGCACATCGTCTTGGTGCCCGCGACTTCCATGATGAAGAGCGGGGAGGCCGGATTCCACGCCGTGTAGCCGCGGGCCTCCCAGGTGGCCCGCAGGCCGCCCGAGGGAAAGGACGAGGCGTCGGGCTCCGACTGGATCAACTGCTCGGCCGAGAACGACTCGACGACGTTCTTGTGCTCGTCGAACGAGAGGAAGGCGTCGTGCTTCTCGGCGGTGAGGCCGGTCTGTGGCTGGAACCAGTGGCAGAAGTGCGTGACGCCACGCGAGACGGCCCACTCCTTCACGACCTGTGCGACGACCGGCGCGATGTCGCGGTCGAGCTTCTTGCCGAGCTTGATGGACTCGGCGAGACGGGCATAGACGTCCTTCGGCAGCTTGTCGCGCATCTGGCGCGCGCCGAAGGTGTTGATGCCGAAGTACGCCGATGTCGGCGTGCCGGAATCGGTGGCGGTGGGAACATCGGGAACGATGGCCGATCGCGTGGCAATCGCCCGAAGCGCGGCAACGCGCGGAGAGTCGGAGGTCGGCATATGGAGGCGGCGAGTTGGTGTTTACTGCAGAAGCTGCAGAATTTATTATACATTCAGCAAATTTCAACGGTCAAAATGCCATAAAATGGCGTTTTGATTGCAGAAATCGCACGATAGCTAGGACACAATCGGATACTTCCTGGCACGCAAACGGGGGCGCCTGGCGCCCCGGTGTGCGTGTAAGTGATTGTGTTACAATGGTTTATCTTTGTGTGCACGTCCGAACTCGCCCACGCATCCACTCGCGCTTGCTCTCAGCGGCTTCTCACCGTCGAGGCCAGTGTGCGCGCCTGCTCGAGATGTGCGGCCACGGCCGGCCGCACCTGTCTGAGGAGCGCCTTCAACTCCGCATGCCGCACGCCGGGGATCAGCGTGCGGTCGATCGCGCCGAGTACCGTCTCGTGGTACGCCACTTCATTGGCGGCATACGCACTGTCGAAGGCGAAGCCCTCGAGGTCGCGAATGGTGAGCCGCTTGGTCTGCGCGTCATCGCGCAGGTCGAAGGCCAGCGTGTTCATCTGCGGCGTCACGCCGAGGCGGGTGACCAGGGCGGCGACGGCCTCGTTCACGGACTCGTGGTCCCTTTTCACCATGCTGGCGAACTGGAGAACGTCGGCCCGCTGGGACTTGGCGAGCGCCATGTTGGCGTAGAGGATGTCCGCGGTGTTCGCGGTGGCGACGATCGCGGCGATGTTGGCATCGGTCAGCGGATTGGCGTCCGGAGCCTGCGGGCCCGCGGGCGCCTGGGCGGGCACTGGCGATGTCGCGACCAGCCCGAGGATCAGGAGACCGGCGGCGGCGCGCGCCTGGGTGCGGAGGGAGTGGCGCATCCGTCCAATATCGCGCATTGTCGCAGCTCAGGACACATTACCCGACCACCCCACCAGCGAGACCCATGATGTCCGATTCGATGCTTGAGGCGCGCCGCACATTTCTGGCACAGTTCTCTGCCATAGGCGTGGGATCGACGCTCCTGCCCGGCGTGCTCTGGGCCGACGTCGCCCGCGGTCGCGAGATCACGACCGAGAGCATCACGGCTGCGGCGGAGCTGGCGGGTGTGTCCTTCACCGACGAGGAGAAGGAGCAGATGCTGGCCGCGGTGAAGCGGCAATCGCAGCAGATCCAGGCCCTGCATGAGGTGCCGCTGGCGAACGCCACGGCACCGGCCATTCACTTCAATCCGCTGCCGCGCCCGGAGGCGCTCCCGACAGGCTCCCAGCGGCCGATCCGCGTGTCGCGCCAGACGGCGAGGCGCGCCCCGGCCGAGCTCGAGGCCCTGGCGTACGAGCCGGTGACGCTGCTCTCGGACCTGATCCGCCGGCGAGAGGTCACGAGCGCACAGCTCACATCGATGTACATCACACGGCTCAAGCGACTGGATCCGCAGTTGCTCTGCGTGACCACGCTGCTCGAGGACCGTGCCATGGCGAAGGCGCGCGCCGCCGACGCGGAGATTGCGGCGGGCCGCTACCGCGGTCCCCTGCACGGAATCCCCTGGGGCGCCAAGGACCTGCTCGCCGTGGCCGGCGCCCCGACCACGTGGGGCACGGCACCCTACCGCGACCAGCGGTTTGACGCGGACGCGACTGTTGTGCAACGGCTCGACGCCGCCGGCGCGGTGCTCATCGCCAAACTCACGCTAGGCGAACTTGCCATGGGTGACCGCTGGTACGGCGGCATGACACGAAATCCCTGGAAGCTCGATCAGGGCGCGAGCGGGTCGTCCGCCGGCTCCGCCTCGGCGACGGCGGCCGGCTGTGCCGGCTTCACCATCGGGTCAGAGACGCTCGGCTCGATTTCGTCACCGAGCACCCGCTGCGGGGCGACCGGCCTGCGCCCGACCTTCGGCCGCGTGCCGCGCACGGGCGCGATGGCGCTCAGCTGGACCATGGACAAACTCGGCCCCATCACCCGGTCGGTGGAGGACTGTGCGCTGGTGCTCTCGGCCATCCACGGTCCTGACGGCCAGGACCTCACCACGCACGCCGCCCCGTTCAACTGGGATGGCGATGCGCCGCTCCGCGGACTGCGCGTGGCCTACGTGAAGAGCGCCTTCGATGCGAGCGCCGGGCGCGGTGCCGTCGGCGCCTTCGACACGGCCGCCCTCGCGGCGATCCGCGGACTCGGCATCGACCCGCGTCCGGTCGAGCTCCCGGATGCGCCGTACGACGCGATGCGCATCATCCTCGACTGCGAGGCCGGCGCCGCGTTCGACGAGTTCACGCGCAGCGGCAGGGCGCGCGAGATGGCACAGCAGACCCCGAACGCCTGGCCGACACTGTTCCGGCGCTCGCACCTCATCCCGGCCACGGAGTATATCAACGCCAACCGCGTGCGGACGACGGCCATCCACGCCTGGGACGCGTTCATGCAGGACATCGACGTGCTCGTGGCGCCGACGAATTCAACGCAGCTCCTCGCCACGAACCTTACGGGGCATCCGGCGGTCATCCTGCCGCATGGCTTCCGCGCCGAGGACGGTACGCCGGTGTCAATCACCTTCCTCGGCAAGCTGTTCGGTGAGGAGGCGATGCTTCGCGTGGCACAGGCCTTTCAACAGGCCACCGGTCATCACCTCAGGCATCCCGCCCTGGGCTAGGTCCGCCCGGGCGGAGGCGCGCCGTCGGATCAGGCGGCGTGCCAGCGGCGCAGGAGGCGTGCGAGCAGGACCAACATCGCCACGCCGAGGACCGTGACCACCACGATGGTGGTGATGTCGCGCTGCACGAAGCCGACCCCGAGCAGCACCGTCCCGACGGCGTAGGGCAGCTCGGCAATCGCGAGGGCGCTGAGGTAGCGGAGCGCAGGATACCGGATGAGTCCCATCAGGTAGCCGGGAATCTCCGAGGGCAGCGCCAGCTGGAGGAGCAGCACGGACGAGAAGCGCGGGCGGCGTTCCAGCAGCCGCTCGTAGCGTCCCAGGGCCCGCGCCGGCACGAGCCAGCGCAAGGCGGGCCGGCCGAGGTGGAGTGCCAGGGAGTGCGCGATCAGCCCTCCGAGCATCCAGCCGACCCAGAGCATCGCCATGGTCGGCACCGCCCCCCAGGCATACACGGCGGCGGGCACGAGCACGACCGTCGAGAAGAAGCCGATGATCGCCGAGAGCGCGCTGAGCGCCAGGAACGCCGCGGGGCCGGCCACCGGATGCTCCGCAATGATGCCGCGCGTTGCCTCGAGGACCCCGAGCAGCGCCACGTGCAGCGCATCGGATTGCACCAGGGCGATCAGCCCCGCCACGACGAGCAGGAAGGCGATGGCCCGAAGGATCGGGAGGCGGAAGCGCGAGGCAAGCATCGTCGGACTCTGGGATCCCCTGCAAGCTAACCCGAAGGGGGCCGGCGGCCCTGCCATGGGCAGTGAGGGGAAAACCGACACGTTCTGGCATTCCCAAGCCCCGAGAGCATGCGTGACGACAGACGCTGGCACCGCCGGACCGACGCAAGTCGAGGTTCGCATCGCCGCGCTGGACATCGCGCGCGGGCTCGCGCTCTTCGGCCACCAGCTGTACTACGTCGCGGGATCCATCCGGCCCTTCCAGCTGATCGTGAGCCCGATCTGGCTGAAGCACTTCCGCTTCGGTCCGCTCGAGTACGGCTGGCGCTGGCTCACCTACGGGGAGCGCCCGGCATTCCGGGTTGCGTCGCCTTGATCCGGGGCGGCAGGCGGTCCCACTGCGATGCGGTGAGGACCGCCTGCAGCGTCTTCAGCGACTCCTCGCGCAGCCTCTGGATGGCGGCCAGGGGTTCACGCATCAGCTGCAGCACCGCCTGCGGATCGGCGTTGTTGCCGATCCGCGCGCTGCGCTCCTGCACGGCGGCGGCCAGCGTGTTCACGCGGCCCTCGAAGGCTTCCTGCTCCGCCGCCAGGCGCGTGACCTGCGCACTGTCGAGGCCCAGGGTGTCACGCAGGACCAGCGTCTGCGCAAAGGGATTTGCCGCGACGCGACGCAGGAGCTGCCCCGCATTGCCGGCCCCGGCCGCAGCGGCGCCCGGTCCGCCGCGTGCCGAGGCCTGCGCGGCAAGCATGGCCTGTCGGGTGCGGTCTGGCCCGATCGTGTAGCGCGCCTGCAGGGCGACCTGGAATGGGTTGAGTTGCTGCCCCACGCCGCGTCCGCCGCTGCCCGTGCCGGTGGCGTCGCCGAAGCGCTCGTTCACGGCGTAGGAGTAGCGCCGTGTCGCCGGGTCGAAGCCGGTGACGTAGAGCAGGTTCGGATCGATGCGCCGCGGCTGGCCCCAGCCCTTGAGGTCGCCGCCGTTCACGAGGCGATCAAGGCCGGCGAGCGGGTTCGCCAGCTGCAGCGAGATCATCAGGTTGCGCTTGAGCCCGAAGCGGTCGGGGCGATAGTTGAGGCGCAGGTCCAGCGAGGGGAACCAGGGCGCGCGGCAGGTGTTGCGTCCGGCCACGCGGTCGAGTTGCGACGCGAGACAGTCGTGCACGCGAGAGCTCGCGCCGTCGAGCAGCGACTGCATGCCTGCCGCGAGCGCTGTGTCCGCGGTGTTGGCGGGATTGAAGATGAAGGCGCGATCGTTCCGTGCGCCGTCGCCGTTGATGTCGTTGCCGACGCGCGGCGTGTACGGCTGTCCGGAGGTCGCACGTCCGATGATCGTGAGTTCCAGCGACGGATGCAGCGGCATCGTCGCCGTGGTGACGATCACGTGGCGACGCTCGAGGTCGCTGGTGCCCCAGGGCGCGGCGTTCGGATCGCCGGCCGTGGTCGGCGACGCAAAGGCCTGCTGCGCCGAGCAGCAGGAGAAGGACGACTGGTCGCGGCTGCGGGCGTAGGTGTAGTTCGCCGACAGCAGCACGCCGCTGCGCAGGAAGCCGTTCACGCCGATGGTCGCCTGCCGGGTGTCGGAGCGGAGGCCCGAGCCGACCGCATAGACGGAGCCGTAGCTGGCCTCGCGGCGCGACCCGAGGCTGTTGAGCACGCCGGTGGCCGGCACGACGTCCGTGGTGGAGACGAACACCGGGCGATTGCCTTCATCGGGCAGCGTGAACTGCGGGGTCGCCTCGAGGTTCAGGTCGCGCACACCATAAAGATCCATGCCGAGGGCGTAGCCAAGGTCGAGTGAGACATTGAGGCGCTCGAGGAATCGCCGTTGGATGCCCAGCGAGGCACGCCAGGACCGTGGGGCACCGAAGTCGGGGTCGAAGGTCGTGACGTTCGGCCGCTGATTGGTGAACGGTGTCGGGCCGCCACCACCCGCGCAGGCGGCCGGCACCGCCGCCGGGTTGCTGGCATAGAGCGACCAGTCGGGAGTCGGCACCGCCGCGCCGACACAGACGAGCTGCGTCTCGGCGCCCGGAAGGCCGGTGGCGTCGATGGCGCCGGTCAGCAGGCCACTGGGTGCGCGGCCGCGGAATTCGCCGATGCCACCGCGGATGATCGTGGTGGCGAGACCCGCAAAGGGACCGCCGCCGCCCACGCCCGCGCCCCCGCCGAAGCCGCCACCAGCACCACCGCGACCGCCGCCGCCGAAGCCTCCAGCGGCTCTTCCACCGGGAACCCCAGCACCGCCCCCCCGTGGCCCGTCAGCACCGCCGGGCGCGCTGCCTCCGGCGGGTGGCAGCCCCAGTGTCCAGGTGAATCCCACGCGCGGGCTCACGTGTGTCTCAGTAGGAAACACATCGGTGCGCCGACCGAACTTCGCGAGCACGTCGGGGTTGAAGCGCGGTTCACCGGCGTAGGACGTGTGCTCCAGCCGGACGCCATAGGTGACCTGCACCGCGCGCGACTTCCGCCACGTGTCGCCGAGGTACGCCGCGCCGTTCCAGATCCCGCCGTTCCGCTCCGCCGGCGCGAGCGTGCGCGTAAAGAGGCTCGGGGTGTTCGCCTCGAGGTCCTCGAGCGAGTTGTAGGTGAAGGTCCCGTTGCGATTCGTCGCGTAGTCCTGGTTGTAGCGACTCAGGTTGACCATCGTGCCAAGCTTCACGCGATGCGCGCCGTCATTCGAGATGTACGAGAGCTCGTTGGTCGCCTCGATCTGGTCGTTCTCGACATCCTGCGGCAGTGCGCCGTTGCCGCCGAAGCTCAGCGCGGCCACGCTGCGCGATCCGTCATCGAAGTCGCTGACGACCTGCACGCGTCCGGCCGGGGTCAGGAGATAGGGGCGCGTGTCGCGGGTGTCGAGCGCGCCGTAGACGCGGAACTCGTTGATCAGCCCGTTGTCGAATTGTGAGATCAGCGAGGCCAGCACGCCGCCACCGAGCGAGTTCAGGTCGCCACCCGAGTGCGGCACGCTGAGGGCCGAGATGCGCTGGCCGTCCTGCACGCCGAAGCGCCAGTCGCCGCGCAGCGTGAGCGTGTGCTTGTCGGTCAGCACCCAGTCGAGGCGGGTGAGGGTGTTGAGGTTCTCCGAGAGCCGTCGCGACGGCACGCCGTCCACGCGCGGCGGCAGGCCGTAGCCCGTCACCAGGTCGAGGAAGCGCTGGGCGGAATCCGGTGCCACGCCGAAACGCTGGAAGATCACGTCGTTGCCGGAGAGCAGGCTCTGCAGCCCGTCGGAGCGCACACGCCACTGCGCCGAGGTGAACCAGAAGACCTTGTTCTTCATGAGCGGCCCGCCAAGCCCGAACGAATACTGGTTCTGCGTGTACGGCTGCCCGAACTGGATGGCCTCCTCGTCGTAGAACTGCAGTTCGGGCGTGCGCAGGTCGTAGCCGAGCGACCCCTGGAGCTGGTTGGTGCCCGAGCGCGTGGTGCTGGCGACCTGACCACCGGTGAACTGCCCACGTGCGACGTCATAGGTGGAGGTCACGACGCGACTCGAGCGCACCGCTTCCTGCGGCACCGCCCCGGAGCCGAAGGAGAGACCGTCGAGCGTGACCTGATTCTGGTCCACCCGCTGGCCGGCGACCGAGAAGGCGGAGGCTGTGGAGTCCGTGCCCGAGAGGGTCACCACGCCGGCGCTCAGGCCGGCGAGGGCCGCGGGGTCGCTGGCATCCACCGGCAGCCGGTACAGCTGGTCGCCGGTCAGCACACGTTCCTG
>JAYQOZ010000030.1:0-5049 GCA_038145035.1 Gemmatimonadaceae bacterium
GGCGTCCAGCCGCGCGACTGGTGGCCATCGGGTCCATCGGGCAGATTCCACCGACGATTTTCCCCTACCGGAGCCCGCCGTGACCGACGGCCCCCCTCGCACCCCTCGCATCCCGCGCCTCTCGCGCGCCGATCGCACCCCGGACGAACTCGCCCGCGAAATTGCCGGACTCGGCAAGGCCGAGGCCGCGGACGTCCTCGAACGGCTCGACATCGAGACCGCAGCGGCGGTGCTCCAGGCCATCAACCCCGCCGTCGCCGGCGACATCATCCCTGAACTCGAGGCGGAGAAGCGCGAGTCGCTGTTCAAGGCCGCGCCGGTCGGGGTCACGCAGCAGTGGGCGCTGAACCTCTCGTTCCCGGACGAGAGCGTGGGCCGACTGATGGAGACGGTGCCGGCCATCTTCCGGCCGCAGGAGACCGTCGCCGCCGCCACCGAGCGTATCCGCGCGCTGCCGAGGGGTGCGGTGTTCACGTATGCGTTCATCGTCGACCAGGACCGGGTATTGCTGGGCCTCGCCACGATGCGCGACCTGCTCACCGCCGACGATGACACCACGCTTGGCGACGTGATGCTCGGCAATGTGTTCACGCTGGAGCCGGCGGTGCCGGTGTCGGAGGCCATGGAGGCGGTGGTGCATCGCCATTTTCCCGTGTATCCGGTCTGCGACGACGCAGGTCGATTGCTCGGTCAGGTGCGCGGGGCGGCACTCTTCCAGGAGCGGGCGTTCGAGCTCTCCGCCCAGCCCGGCCAGATGGTCGGCGTGGACCAGGAGGAGCGCCTCAACACACCCTGGGTGCGTTCGCTCAGGTTCCGGCATCCCTGGCTACAGCTGAACCTGCTCACGGCGTTCCTGGCGGCCGGCGTGGTCGGGTTCTTCCAGAGCACGCTCGACCAGATGGTGATCCTCGCCCTCTTCCTGCCCGTGCTCGCCGGACAGTCCGGCAACACCGGCTGTCAGGCGCTCGCTGTCACGTTGCGTGGCATGACGCTGGGCGAGCTCGACCTCGGCGCCGGACGCCGGCTCGTTTCCAAGGAGGCGCTGCTCGGCGTGCTGAACGGATTCCTCGTTGGGCTGGTGGCCGGCGCGGGAATGTTCGTCGTGGCCACGGCGCAGGGGAACCCGAACGCGCTGGCGCTGGCCGGCATCGTCGTGGCGGCGATGGTCGGCAGCTGCGTGATCAGCGGCGTGGCCGGTGCGCTGATTCCGCTGACGCTGCAAAAGGTCGGCGCGGATCCCGCGACGGCCTCCAGCATCTTCCTCACCACGGCAACCGACGTGGCGAGCATGGGCATGCTGCTCGGGCTGGCGACGATGCTGCTGGTGTAGCGCCGGCAGGCGGCACGCCGCCCTTCGGGGCCCAGGCCTACCGGGGCACCGGCAGCACGCGCAGCAGCCGCCCCGCCGCGTTGTCGGTGAGCAGGTACAGATAGCCGTCCGGCCCCTGCACGACGTCGCGGATACGCTCGCGCAGTTCGCCGAGATAGCGCATCTCCTGCGCCACGCGGCCGTCCGTGAGCGTGAGGCGCACGAGTCCACCCGGCGACAGCGAACCGATAAACAGGTCGTCGCGCCAGCCCTCGTAGCGGTCGCCCGTGTAGAAGGTCATCCCGCTTGGCGCGATCACCGGATTCCAGTAGTACACGGGCTGCTCCATGCCTTCCTTCGCGGTGCCCTCGCCGATCCTGAGGCCGGAGTAGTCGCGCCCATAGGTGATGACGGGCCAGCCGTAGTTCCTGCCGGCCTCCGGGTGATTGAGCTCATCCCCGCCGCGCGCGCCGTGCTCGATGGTCCAGATCTGCCCCGTCTCGGGATGCCGCGTGCCACCCTGCATGTTGCGATGCCCGAGGGACCAGATCTCCGGCAGGGCGTCGCTGCGACCTACGAAGGGATTGTCTTCGGGGATGGTCCCATCGGGATTGAGGCGGACCATCTTCCCCAGGCCGCTCGTGAGGTCCTGCGCCTTTTCGCGGTGCAACATCCGGTCGCCCTGTGTGATGAAGAGCCTGCCGTCGGTCGCGAAGACCAGGCGTGAGCCGTAGTGGCCACCCCCCTCGGTCTTCGGGCGCTGTCGATAGATGACCCGCAGTTCCTCGAGGCGTTCGCCCACCAGCTTCCCGCGCGCCGCGGCCGTGCCCGCACCGCCGGCACCGGGCTCGGCGTAGGTGAGATAGACGAGCCCGTTCGAGGCGAAGTCCGGATCGATCTCCACGTCGAGCAGGCCGCCCTGCCCGCGCGCGTAGACGGCGGGCACGCCGGCGATGGGGGCAGACAGCGTGCCGTCCATCGATGCGATGCGCAGCCGACCGGGGCGCTCGGTGACGAGCATTCGACCGTCGGGCAGGAACGCGAGGCCCCAGGGGTTCTCGAGGCCCTGCACCACGGTCTCGGCGGTCACCACGTCACGGGTGTTCGCCGGCTGCGGCGAGGGCGTGGATCCGGCGAGGCCCGGCGGGTCGGTGGTCTTGGAGCAGGCAGTGATCGGCAGCAGCACCAGGAGCGAGAGCGTCGTCATCGGTCGCATGGCAGATACCGTAGCCCACCGGTGCCTTCCGCGCCACTCTCCGACGGCGCACTTTCCACTCGACCGCACTCGGCCGCCCCCCATCCCCCGCGCCATGCTCGCCTCGCTGCTCCTCTCGCTGTCGCTCACCGCAGACACGGTCGTGTATTCGGTCGTGAACCACGAATTCCCCGCCGGCGAGATGGTGGTGGTCCGCGACGCCGATTCGGTGGTGGTCAGCTACGGACACATCGACCGCAACCGCGGCCGCTGGATGCAGGCGCGCTACACGCTCGATGCCGCGGGCCGCGTGATCGCGGGCGAGAGCCGACCGATGACGCGCGACGGCGTAGTGAGCGCGGCCACGGACCGCTACGACGTCCTCGGGGACTCGTTGCACTACCGACGCAGCGGCGGCGCGCAGGCCGTCGATCGTACGATGGCGCGTGACGGCGGCTTCTACAGCCTTTCGAACGGGACCGCCTGGGACGATGCCCTGCTCGTCCGCCACCTGCTCACGGCGCCGGGCCGACGCAGCCGCATCCTGCCCGGCACCCGCGAGGTCCAACTCGAGATTGCCGCCGACACCATGCTCCCCAGCCTGCGCGGTCCGCGTCGCGTGCGCATGGCCATGCTGCACGGCAACGGCGCGACGCCGGACGTGGTCTGGGTGGACGCCGACGCCCAGTTCGTCGCCAGCTCGGTGGGTTGGTTCATCACCGTGCACCCGGACTACAGGCCCGCGCTCGCCGCGATGCGTGAGATCGAGATGGCGTATCGCAACGCCGCCGGCAACCGCCTCGCGCGCAGCATCCCCGTGCATGCGCAGGGCACGACGCTGATTTCCAACGCCGATGTCTTTGACAGCGAGCGCGGTGTCCTCGTGCCGAAGCAGAGCATCCTGATCCAGGGCGACCGCATCCGCGCGGTGGGATCCCCCACGGACGTACGAGCGCCCCGTGGCGCTACCGTCATTGATGCCACGGGCAAGACGGTCATCCCGGGCATGTGGGACATGCACACGCATTTCTCCGCCAGCAGCCAGACCGGCTACGTGTTGCGCCAGCTCGCCATTGGCGTGACGACAATCCGTGACATGGCCTCGGACATCGACATCGCCGTCTCGCACCGCGACCGCTCGGCATCGGGGGCGCTGGTGTCGCCGAACGTGCTCCTCGCCGGATTCATCGAAGGCCCGCAGCGCTGGGCCGGCCCCACGGAGGTGCGCATCAGCACCGAGGCGGAGGCACGGGCGTGGGTCGCGCGCTACGACTCGTTGGGCTACCGGCAGATCAAGCTCTACAACCTCGTGCATCCGGACCTCGTGCCGACCATCGCCGCCGAGGCGAAGCACCGCGGGATGCGGCTGAGCGGGCACGTCCCGCGCGGGATGAGCGTGCCGGCGGCGATCCGCCTGGGCTACGACGAGATCAACCACGGCGCGTTCCTATTCTCAAACTTCTATCAGGACTCGCTGTACTGGCCGGAGATGCGCGCGTACTCGCTGGTGGCGCGCATCACGGCGCCGAACACCGACGTGGACGGCCCCGCGATGACGGCATTCATCGCCGATCTCCAGGCGCACAACACCGTGATTGACGGCACCTTCAACCTCTGGATGCGGGATTCGTCCGGGGCGGATTCACTCGAAGCCAAGGCCAGCAACCGCGCCTACCTGCGGCTGATCAAGCGCCTCTACGACGCGGGCGTGACGCTCGTGGCCGGCACCGACGGATCGAGCTTCAACGCCGAGATCGAACACTATGAGATGGCCGGCATCCCCGCGCCGCAGGTGCTGCAGATCGCGACGCTCGGGTCCGCGCGCGTGATGGGACTGGAGCGCGACTACGGCAGCATCGCACCCGGCAAGGTCGCAGATCTCGTCATCGTGAACGGCAAGCCGTACGAATCGGTCCGCGAGGCGCGAAACGTGGAGATGGTGCTGCGGGCCGGGCGCGCCTACACCGCCCAGGCGCTCAGCGCTGCTGCGGCCTCGCCCTCAGCGCCCGCGCCGCGCTGATCCCGGCGGCCTCGGGCGGCGCAGGCGTCAGTCCCTGACCGCAGCCACGGCGTCGATCTCCACTAGGAACCCATGGTGGAGATCGCGCGTCGGCACGATGGCCCGCGCCGGCTTGTGCGGCCCGAGGATGCGCGCGTAGGTCTCGTTCACCGCGCCCCAGAGCGCGATGTCCGCGACGTACACGGTCATCTTGAGCACGTGCGCGAAGTCGCTGCCCGCCGCGAGCAGGATGGCCTCGACATTCCGCAGCGTGCGCTCCGTCTGCTCCTCGATCGATCCCAGCTTCCGCTCGCCGGTGGCCGGATCGATGGCAAGCTGACCCGCCACGTACACGACGCCATTGTGCACCGTCGCCTGCGAATAGTGACCGGCCGGTGTCGGCGCGCCGCTGGTCTGGATGCGCTGGATCGCTGCCATTGGATCAGTCGAGATAGGGGTCGGCGCGGTCGTTGTCGTGCGGATGTATCTCGCGCCACAGCCGGCGGCGCCCCCCCGGCCTGGCCATCGCCGTGACCGAGACGCGGG
>JAYQOZ010000030.1:5059-12595 GCA_038145035.1 Gemmatimonadaceae bacterium
ATTCGAGCGCGTCCAGCTCATGCTGCGGCTCTCGCCGCGGCTGCGCCAGCTCCACGGGGATTGAGCCCCCGACCCGACGCGGTCAGCGCGTGGCGGATCCCCAGACCTTCGTCTCGTGCTTCTCGGCCAGGCGCCACGCCGCCTCGAGCATCTGCGGCACGCCCTGCCCCGTCGCGCCGCTGCTCACGGGCGGACGCTCGCCGCGCTTCATGCCGAGGGCGCCGGCAATCCGCTCGATGCGAGCCGCGCGCTCGTCCTCGGGCAGCAGGTCCTTCACCATCTCCACCAGCTGATGGCTGAGGTGCTGGCCGTACTTGTACAGCGCCACGATGCGCGCGCGATTGCCGAGCAGGAACGCCAGGATCGGCTTGTCGGCCTTGGCGGCGTTGCAGGTCTTGCAGCAGAGCACGAGGTTGTCGCGCCGGTCGTAGGCCGTGAGGCCCCGGCGCGGCGTGACGTGGTCCAGCGTGATCGTGCGCTCCGGCACCACGCGTTCGCAGTAGGCGCAGACAGGGCCGTGGGTCTGCAGCAGCCAGCGCCGCGTCTCGGTGTAGGCGGCACGCCCGGTCGGATGCGAGGTCAGCGTGGGCTGACGCGGCGACGCCGCCGCCTTGCCCTTGCCCTTCCCGCCTCGGCCCCGGCGCGCACGGCCGCCGCTGGCGGCACCTCCGCTGGAGGATGCCGCCCCGCCCGTCTTGCCGCCGCTGCCGCGCTTGGACTTGCTCGCCATTGGACTCCTAAATGAATCAGGGCGGGCTCCGTGGCGCTCCCACCGCGTCGGAAGATAGTCAATCCGCCCCTCGCCCCCCTGCCCCGCCTACCATAGAATCCCAGCACCCCGGGACCGGAGCGCCACGCCTGCAGACGCAGCCCCTCGACGGACAGCACGCCTTCATCACCGGCGCCAACCGCGGCATCGGTGCCGCCTGCGTCCGCACGCTGGCCGCGGCGGGCGCCAAGGTCACCCTCTGCGTGCGCGACCGCGCCGCCGCCGAGCGGGTGGCCGCCGAGGTCCCGACGCCCACGCAGGTGGTCACGGCCGACGTCACCGATCGCGCCGCCGTGCATGCGGCGCTGGCCAAGGCCGTCGCGACCTTCGGTCCGGTGGACCTGCTGGTGAACAACGCCGGCACCGTCGAGACGGTCCCCTTTCTCAAGGCCACGCCGGAGCACTTCACCGGGATGTACGCCGTGCACGTGCTCGGGCCGGTGCACGCGGCACAGGGCGTCCTGCCGGGGATGATCGCACGCGGTCACGGGCGGATCATCAACGTGGCCAGCATCGCCGGGCTGCACGGCGCGCCGTATGTGGCGCACTATGTGGCCGCGAAGCACGCACTGGTGGGGCTCACGCGCGCCCTCGCGCTGGAGTTCGGGCCCAAGGGCATCGCCATCAACGCCGTCTGCCCGGGCTACGTCGACACCGACATGGTCAGCAACTCCGTGGCCAAGATCGCGGCACGCACCAAGCATTCCGAGGCCGACACACTCGCCGCCATCCTCGCCGACGCCGGCCAGCCGCGGCTCGTGCAGGCGCAGGAAGTGGCCGATGCCGTGCTCGCCTTCGCCCTCCCCGACGCCGCCGCTCGCCACGGCGAGACGACGGTCCTGATGGGACTCGACTCCTGACACCCACGACCATGCCTTACGCCGCCATCACGGGCTGGGGGAAGTGCATGCCCCCGGCCGTCCTCAGCAACGCGGACCTCGCCACTTTCCTCGATACCAACGACGAGTGGATCATCACCCGCACCGGCATGAAGGAGCGACGCGTGTCGCACATGTCCGCGGTGGAGATGAGCACGCTCGCCGCCTCGCGCGCGCTGGCCTGCGCGGGACTCGACGCCGCCGACGTAGACCTCATCATCTACGGCGGCGTGAGCAACGAGGAACTCTGCCCCAACAGCTCCTCGGGCGTGCAGCTCGCGCTGGGCGCGACCAAGGCGGCGAGCATCGACCTCAACACCGCCTGCACGAGCTTCTGCTACGGCCTCGCCACCGCGACCTCGATGATCCGCACGGGCCTGGTGCGCAACGCCGTCGTCATCGGCGTGGAGCTCATCAGCCGCTACATGGACTGGAGCAACCGCAACGTGGCCGTGCTCTTCGGCGACGGTGCGGCCGCAGTGGTCCTCCAGGCCTCCGACAAGGAAGAAGGCATGCTCGGCGCCGTGCTCGGCTGCGACGCCGAGGCGCGGGACTCGCTGCGCGTGCGCGGCTTCGGCTGCGGCTACTCGGGCCTCAACATCACCTATGGCGACACGCTCTGGGACTTCGACGGCCAAGTGATCTTCAAGCGCGCCGTGCAGGCGATGGCCGCTGCGTCCAGGCAGGTGCTCGAGGCGCACGGCGTGGCCAGCGAGGACGTGGCGCTGGTGGTGCCGCACCAGGCCAACCTCCGCATCATCGAGGCCGTGGCCAAGTACGCCGGCATTGGAATGGACCGCGTGATGCTCACCGTGCAGAAGTACGGCAACATGAGTGCCGCGACCGTGCCGGTGGCGCTGGTGGAGGCGCTCGAGGAGGGCCGCGTGAAGCCGGGCAGCTGGCTGCTGATGCCCGCCTTCGGCGGCGGGCTCACGTATTGCTCGCTGCTGGTGAAGTGGGGGCAGCGCGTGACGCCGCTGGGCGAGAGCAACATGGTGGAGCCGCCGGCCACGCAGACCGCACTCGAGATGGTCAATGCAATCCGGGCGAACCAGGACCCGCATGGCCGCTCACTGCAGGGCCTGATGGCGCCCGCCTTCGCAGCGGCCCCGCAGTGATCACCCCCCGCACCCGTGACCCTCGAGGGGCACGGCGTGCGGCTTGAGGCGAAGCTGGAGGCTTCCCGCTAGCACCGCCCCCCCGATGGGCCCGATATCCGGGCCCGCCGGCGCTCCAATCCCAACCCCAACAATCACACTTAGCCGCAGGGGGCATCTTCCCCTTGCGGTTTTCGGCTTTTATTCGGTAATTACGACCCCCATTACTTCGGCTTTTGTTCGGTATATAAAATGGCACTCCCGGCCCTCCAGCTCCTCCGCCAGCAACTCGCCGCCGTCGTCGCCGGCACGCCGAGCACGACCCCCGGGCTGCCCACCGGATTTGCCGGACTCGATGCCCTGCTCCCCGGCGGCGGGCTCCCCCGCGGACGCATCACCGAACTGCTGGCCCCCGCCGGGCTCGGCAAGACCACCCTCGCCCGATCGCTCACCGCCACCACCCTGCTCGGCGGCAGTGCCGTGGCCTGGGTGGATGCCACGCGCACGCTCGACCCGCGCGACTGGGTGAGCGTGGATCCCACGGGCAGCGATGCCCTGTGGGTCGTGCGCCCCGGGGATCCCACGCGGGCCGCCTGGTGTGCCGACCTGCTGCTGCGCACGGGCAGCTTCGCGCTCGTGGTGCTCGACGGTGCGCCCGTGCTCCCGCGCACGGTCGGCGTGCGCCTCGCCCAGCTCGCCCGCGATGCCGACGCCGCGCTCGTGCTGCTCGGCGAGGGCACGCGCGCCTCGGAGATCGGCGGGGCGCTGCGCCTCGTGCTCAAGCGCCGCGATGCACAGACGGTGCTCGCCACGATCGAGAAGGGCGGGCCCCACTCACACGTTCCCTTTCCCTTGGAGGTCGGTCGTGACCACGACATCGCGCGTCGCCTGTGTGCGCATCCCGCGGTTCCCGATCGGCGCGGCGTGGCTCGCACGGGGGCGCGATCCGGCGCCACGCGGATCGGCAGCGTCCGCGGGCGGCGCGCCGCGCAGCCCAGCTACCCGCGGCGCTGACCAGGCGGCGGGCACGCGAGAGAACGCACCCGTGGTACCAGCGCATTGGGACACGCTCCCCATCGCGCTGGTGGAGAATGCCAGGCTGCGCGTGGTCACCGCCGCCGCGGCCCGCGCGGGCGTGCGCGCCGGTGCCACCGTCGCGCAGGGCAGGTCCAAGTGCGCGACGCTCACGCTCCTCCCCTGGGATCCCGCACTCATCGCCCGTGAGGTGGCGCGCGCCAGCGCGGCCTTCCTCGCCGCCTCACCGCAGGTGAGCCCGCTGCGCGATGCGCCCGGCACCTGGTGGGTGGGCGCCGAAGGCTTCGAGGCCATCGGCGGCGAGCGGACGCTGGCGATGGCACTGTTCCAGCTCGCGCGCGTCTGGCATCCGCGCGCCCGCGTGGCCATCGCCGACACCTGCATCACCGCGCATGCCGCCACCTGGAGCACACGCGGCGCCCAGGAGCCGGTGCACGTCGCACCCGGCGGCGACCGCGACTACCTCGCGCGCGTGCCGCTGGCCCTCGTGCCGATGGACGACGAGCTCCGCGAGGCGCTCGGCGCGCTCGGCCTGCGCACGGCCGGCGCCTTCGCCGCCCTCGATCCACTGGAAGTCGAGCGTCGCTGGGGCCACGACGGGCTCAGCGCCTGGCGCCTGGCCTGCGCCGACGACCCGCGTCGCGCCACGCTGGCCCGCAGCGACGATCCGCGCACCGTACTGCACGAGCTCTCGTCGCCCTCGCCCACGCTCGAGCCCGTGCTCTTTCTGCTCCGCGCCTCGCTCGACCGGCTCGTGCGCACGCTCGCCACCGACGGACTCGCCGCCGCCTGCATCACCATCACGCTCACGCTCGACGATGGCCGTCGCGTCACACGCGAGGTGCGGCCCGCGCGGCCGATTGCGCGTGTGGTACCGCTCTTCGAGCGCTGCCGCGCCGCGCTCGACACCTGGACGCTTGAGGCCGCCGTTGCCGCTGTCGAGCTGCGCGTGAGCGAGACCGCGCACTCGGCGGCCGAACAGGGCGATTTGCTCGCGGCAGCCTGGCGTGATCCCGCGGCGGCCGAGGCCGCGCTGGCGCGACTGCGCGGGACGCTGGGCGCGGGCAGCGTCGTGCGTCCGGTGGCGCGCGATTCACACGCCCCGGAACGCGCGGGCGGCTGGGTGGATGTGGAGCAGGCCGCACGCGCTGTGCCGCTGGATATGCTGCGCGCGACGCGCACGGCGAGCGCAGGCGCCGGCATCACCACGGGAGCCGGCGCCGGCATGCGCGGCGCGCACGGTGGCCCGGCGGTCACGCGCGTCTCACCGGCCGCGCGACTGCTCGATCCGCCAGAATCCGTCGCTGTCACCACCGACCGACGCGGCACGCCGCTGCAACTCCATTGGCGCGGACGCCGGCTCGCGCTGCAGCGCGCCGACGGCCCCGAGCGCCTCTCCGGCGCCTGGTGGCAGGCCGAGCCCTTCGCCCGCGAGTACTGGCGCTGCGAGAGCGACGAGCTCGGCCAGGACCTGCTACTCTACCGCGACCCCGCCGGCTGGCGGCTCCAGGGATGGTACGACTGAGCCGCCACCGCCGCGATGTGTCGATCGTCGGTCCCGCAGCAGCCGGCAGGAGCAGGACGCGTCGTGTCCCTCGTATGCGGCTCGGCAGCCTGCGAGGCGAGGGGGATCCACCCAGGGATCCCGTCACCCGGCAATGCGCCGTCCCGGCCGGAATCCCGACATGAGCGGATACGCCGAACTCCACTGCCACTCCACCTTCTCCCTGCTCGACGGGGCCTCCGACCCCGAGCGGTTGGTGGAACGCGCCCTCGCCCTGGGCATGCCGGCGCTGGCCCTCACCGACCACGACGACGTGGGCGGCGCGGTGCGCTTCGCGACCGCCGCCCGCGAGGGCGGCCTCGCAGGCCTGCACGGCGCCGAGCTCACGGTGGACGTGCCGCTGCCGCGTAGCCTCGAGCGCCACGACGCAGCGATTCCCGGCCGCGTGCTCACCGACGAGGGCACGCCAAGGCTGCGCACGCACATCGTCCTGCTCTGCGAGGACCGAGAGGGCTGGGGGAACCTCTGCACGCTGATCACCCGCGGGCGGCTCGACCATCCACGCGGCGAGCCGCGCGTCACGCTCGCGCAGCTCGCGGCGCACACGGCCGGGCTCTACGCATTGAGCGGCTGTCCGCGCGGCTGGGTCCCGCAGCTGCTCGCGCTCTCCACCGGCGGTGTGACCAGCGACGGCACGCGCGTGGGCGCCGCCTGCACCACTGTCGATGCCGAGCGGCTCGCGCGTGAGGCCGGGGGCCAGCTGGCCGAAATGTTCGGCAGGCGCCTTGCGATCGAGTGCTGGGACCACGCCCTGCCTGAGGAGCGCGCATTGGTTGCGCGGCTACTGTCGATGTCGCGCGCACTCGATCTGCCCTGGGTCGTGACCAACGACGTGCACTACGCCCTGCCCACGGGCCGCATCGGCCACGACGTGCTCTCGGCGCTGCGCCACGGGGCCACACTGGATGAGATGGGCACGCGGCTGCGACCCAACGGCGAGTGGTATCTCAAGGGCCACGCGCAGTTGATCAGGCGCTGGCAGGGCCACGAACAGGGGCTCGCGGAATCCCTGCGCATCGCCGAGCGCTGCGCGTTCCGGCTCGACGCACTCAAGCCGAGGCTGCCGCACTTCCCGCTGCCACCCGGCGTGAGCGAGGACGAATACCTCGCACGCCTCGTGGAGGACGGCGCGCAGGAGCGCTGGGGCTGGCGTCGCACGGCGCGGCACGACAGGCAGCTGACGCACGAACTCACGCTCATCGCCAGGCTCGGCCTCTCCGGCTACTTCCTGATCGTCTGGGACATCGTGCGCTTCGCGCGGCGCGAGGGCATCCTCTGCCAGGGCCGCGGCTCGGCGGCCAACAGCGCGGTCTGCTACTGCCTCGGCATCACCGCCGTGGATCCCATCAAGCTGGAGCTGCTCTTCGAGCGCTTCCTGAGCGAGGAGCGCGCCGAGGCGCCGGATATCGACATCGACTTCGCGCACCGCGAACGCGAGCGCGTGCTGCAGTATGTGTACCAGCGCTATGGCCGCGAGCACGCAGCGATGGTCTGCGAGCACATCACCTGGCGGGGGCGCAGTGCGGTGCGAGACGCAGCGCGGGTGCTGGGCTTCTCGCCGGAGCAGGCGGGGCTGCTGGCGAGCTTCAGTGACCGGTTCTCGGCGAAGAACACTGCCGCGGCTCTTCGGATGAAGGATGGAGGCTGGCGGATGGAGGATGGGACCGAAGCGATCGCGGACCCCTTTGCCCCTGAGCGTGCCAATGCCATGGGGCCGGCGAACTACGGCAAACGGGCGCTGCGTGATGCCCCGCAGCAGCTCGAGGCCAGGGCACAGAAGGCCGGCGCGAAGGAGATCGCGGCGCTTACCAGCCCGCGCGAGACCAACCCGCGCGACGTCGCCACGCGCCGCAACCAGCGCCCCGCGCGTCCCGCGACGCTCGTGGACGCGGTGTCGAGCGACCTCGTGGTCGGCACACACGCCAGCAACCTCATCAAGGCCTCGCGCGAGGAGCACCGAAAGCTCCGCGCCGTGCGCACGGGCGCGCCGGAGAGCGTGCGGCGCGCGGTGCCACGCGAGGATGCGCGCGGGAACGCTGGCGAGGGCGCGCGCGGAGAGGCGTCGGGTCAGGGACAGCGGATGGGGAACAAGGGCGCGAGCGTCCCCGAAGCGAAGCGGCCGCAGGACCGCGCCGCGGTCCGAGAGCTTCGCGCAGGGGATGCTCGCGACCGCGCGCCCGCGCACAAGACCCG
>JAYQOZ010000031.1:0-3811 GCA_038145035.1 Gemmatimonadaceae bacterium
CTGCTGGAGCGGCCGCTGCGCTCGGTGCTCGACATCGGCTGCGGGGAAGGCGCCTGGCGCGAGCATCTTCGTCGGGAGCGTCCGACCCTGCAGTACACGGGCGTCGAGTCCAGCGACTATGCGGTGCAACGCTACGGGCGGAGCCGGAACATCGTCTCCGGCAGTGTCGGGAATCTCGCATCACTGGCGCTGGATGGCCCCTTCGATCTCATCGTGGTCTGCGACGTGCTGCAGTACGTGCCGGACCACGAACTACAGCCGGGCCTGCGCGAGATTGCGCGGCTGCTCGGCGGCGTGGCCTACCTCGAGGCCTACACGCGCGAGGACGAGATCGAGGGGGACCGTCACGGCTGGCACGAGCGCTCGGCCGCCGAATACCTCGAGCGCTTTGGCGCTGCCGGGCTCAGCAGCGTGGGCATGCACTGCTACGTGGGCGAGGTGCTGCGCGAGGCGACCGTGGCCCTCGAGCGGGGCAGGGACGCCTGACGCAGCTCAAGGTCTGTTGCATCGCGAGCGTGGCGGAGGCCGAGCTGGCCATCGCCCATGGCGCGAACGCCATCGGCTTGGTCTCGGCGATGCCCAGCGGTCCCGGCGTGATCGACGACGCCAGTATCCGGGGCATTGCCGCGCAGGTCGGATCGCGCGTCCAACGCTTCCTGTTGACCTCGCAGAGTGATGCGGCGGCGATGATCGCGCAGGCCCGCGCGGCCGGCATCGATGCGTTGCAGATCGTCGACGCGGTCAGCGACGAGACGCTCCAGCAGCTGCGGGACGCCCTGCCCGGCACGCGGCTGGTGCAGGTGATTCACGTGCGCGGCGAGGCCGACGTGGACGCCGCGCTGGCCGTCGCGCCCCGTGTGCACGAGCTGCTGCTCGACTCCGGCAATCCGAATGCCACGGTGAAGGAGCTCGGCGGCACGGGCCGCACGCACGACTGGACGCTGAGCCGTCGCATTGTCGCGGAGGCCGGCTGTCCGGTCTGGCTCGCCGGTGGCCTACGGCCCGAAAATGTCGCGCTGGCCGTGTCCGCCGTGCGGCCGCACGGTGTGGACGTGTGTTCCGGCCTGCGCGAGGGGGGGACGCTCTCCGCCGCGCGCCTGCGGGCCTTTGTGGCCGAGCTGCGAGGGTCCGCCCCGGCCGCTTGACCTGGGGTCGAAATTGTGTAACCTTTCATCCGGATTAACGGATGAAGCGACCCCCCCTCCTTGACCGACTCTCGGCGCTGGCCGACCCCATCCGCGTCCGTGCGCTGCTCGTCCTCGAGCGGCACGAGCTGACGGTGTCGGAACTGCGCGCGGTACTGCAGCTGCCGCAGTCCACGGTGAGCCGGCACCTAAAGGTCCTGGCGGAATCGGGCTGGCTGCTCGCGCGGGAGGACGGCACGAGCAATCGGTATCGCCTGGATCTGAAGGGGGTGGATGCCGCGGCGCGCAAGCTCTGGGTGGCGGTCCGTGAGCAGGCCGAGGACCTGCCGTCCGCGTCGCGCGATGCGCAGCGCGTGAAGGGAGTCCTGGCGGAGCGCCATACGCGCTCGCAGCAGTTCTTCGCGAGCTCGGCGGCGCAGTGGGACAAGGTGCGGGCCGAGCTCTTCGGCACCCGCACGGAGCTCTTTGCATTGGTTGGTTTGTTCCAGGACCACGAGGTCGTCGCCGACCTCGGCTGCGGTACCGGACAGCTGGCAGAGGTGATGGCGCCGTTCGTGCGCCGCGTGATTGCGGTGGACGAATCGGCGGCGATGCTCAAGGCCGCGAAGGCACGGCTGTCCGCGCTGCCAAACGTCGACCTGCGGGCCGGCAGCATCGAGGCCCTGCCGATCGAGGATGGCGCCGTGGATGTGGCGGTGCTGTCGCTGGTGTTGCACTACGTGACGGACCCGGCCGCGGTACTCGCCGGCATCCGTCGCGCGCTCAATCCGCGTGGAGGTCGGCTACTCCTCGTGGACATGTTGCCGCACGACCGCGCCGAATACCGGCAGACGATGGGACATGTCTGGCTGGGCTTCGAGGCGGAGCAGATCCACCAGTGGGGCGCCGAGGCAGGGTTTGGTTCGGTACGCCTCCACGCCCTCCCCGCCGCCACCCAGGCGAAGGGCCCCAGTTTGTTTTCCGCCGTCCTGAGCTGTTAGCCCGGACATCCGCTGGCATCAGATGAAGGCGACGTCGTCGCGGTTGCCTCCATCCCTCATCCTTCCTCCTCCATTCCTACAATGACCGCTGTCGCCCCGACCCTGCATCCCTTCGCCGCCGCCGTGGCCGCCGGCCGCGAGCCGTTCAAGGTCAAGGACATCACGCTGGCCCCCTGGGGCCGCCAGGAAATCCGCCTCGCCGAGTACGAGATGCCCGGCCTGATGGCGCTGCGTGCCGAGTACAAGGGCAAGAAGCCCCTCGCCGGCGCGCGCATCATGGGCTCGCTGCACATGACCATCCAGACGGCCGTGCTGATCGAGACCCTCACCGAGCTCGGCGCCGACGTGCGCTGGGTGAGCTGCAACATCTTCTCCACGCAGGACCATGCGGCCGCTGCGGTGGTCGTCGGCAAGGACGGCTCGGTGGAGCAGCCGCGCGGTACGCCGGTGTTCGCCTGGAAGGGCGAGACGCTCGAGGAGTACTGGTGGTGTACGGACCAGGCGCTGCTCTGGCCCGACGGCCAGGGCCCGAACCTGATCCTCGATGACGGCGGGGACGCCACGCTGCTCATCCACAAGGGCACGGAGTTCGAGGCGGCGGGCAAGGTCCCGGCCTTTGACGCCAACCGCGAGCCCGAGGAGTGGGGCGTGATCCTCGAGCTGCTGCGCACGACCATCAAGCAGGACCCGAAGCGCTGGACGAACGTCGGCAAGGCCATCAAGGGCGTCTCCGAGGAGACGACCACCGGCGTGCACCGCCTCTATGAGATGATGCAGGCGGGCAAGCTCCTCTTCCCGGCCATCAACGTCAACGACTCGGTGACCAAGTCGAAGTTCGACAACCTCTATGGCTGCCGGCACTCGCTCACCGACGGCATCCTCCGCGCCTCGGACGTGATGCTCGCGGGCAAGGTGGCCGTGGTCCTCGGCTACGGCGACGTGGGCAAGGGCTCGGCGCAGGCGCTGAAGGGCCAGGGCGCCCGCGTGGTGATCGTCGAGATCGATCCCATCTGCGCCCTGCAGGCCGCGATGGAAGGCTACCAGGTCACGACGCTCGAGGACGTGGTCGGCACGGCCGACGTCTTCATCACCGCCACCGGCAACGCCGACATCATCACGGTGGAGCACATGGCGAAGATGAAGGACAAGGCCATCGTCGGGAACATCGGCCACTTCGACAACGAGATCGACATGGCCGGCCTGAAGAAGTTCGCCGGCATCGTGCGCAACAACATCAAGCCGCAGTTCGACGAGTGGATCTTCCCGGACGGCCACTCGGTGCTGATCCTGGCCGAAGGCCGTCTGCTCAACCTCGGCTGCGCCACCGGCCACCCGTCCTTCGTGATGAGCTGCTCGTTCACCAACCAGGTGGTCGCGCAGATCGACCTGCACCTTGCGGCGCAGGGCAAGCCGACGGTGTCGGGCACGCAGTACGACGAGAAGCAGGTCTACGTGCTCCCGAAGAAGCTCGACGAGAAGGTCGCGCGCCTGCACCTCGACAAGCTCGGCGTGAAGCTGACGAAGCTCACGGAGAAGCAGGCGTCGTACATCGGCGTGCCGGTGGACGGGCCGTACAAGCCGGACCACTATAGGTATTAGGACGAAAGACGGAGGACGAAAGTGAACGGCGGGGCGGGACACAGGGGTCGGCGAGCCGGTGTGGTGAATAAGTCGGCCCGCCCACAC
>JAYQOZ010000031.1:3821-12328 GCA_038145035.1 Gemmatimonadaceae bacterium
GCGGGGGGCGGGGCCTAACCCCCCGCACCAATATCGTTATTCGCCCCAACCCGGGGGGACCAACGTCACGGGGGGCGGGTACCCCGGGGCCCGCGCCGCCGTTTGCTTCCTTCCTCCGTCCTCCGTCACGCTATTTCAGCACATCCACCCCACCCGCCTGCTGCCCCACCTCGACGGTCGCCACGAGCTTCATGGCCCGCAGGTCCATGATGTCCACCGTCGCCCGCTCCGAACCCACGCCCTCATTCGTGATGAAGGCGTAGCGGTCGTCGCTGGTGACGGCGGCGCCGTGCGTGATGCGGCGTGAGGTCGGGATGCGGCTGAGCTCGCGGCCGGTCGCCGTATCGAAGATCGAGATGGACTGGCCGCGCTTGTTCGTGCCGATGAGCAGGCGGCCGTCGTGCGTGACGGCGAGGTTGTAGACGCCGGGGCCGGCCGGGATGCGCCGGGTCATCGTCCACGAGGCCACATCCACCTCGACGATCTCGCTCGACTTGTTGCAGGTCACCCAGACGCGGCTGCCGTCGGCGGAGGGTTGGGCCCAGGTCGGCGAGCAACTCACCTCGCCCGGCCTCGGCGCTTCGAGGCCATGGCCGCCCATGTCGTGGCCGGCGTGCTCGGCATCCGCGAGACTGCGGCGCGGCGGGGCACCGCTGCGCCCTTCCTCCTCGCCCTTGGCGAGGAAGAAGTGACGCGTCCCGCCGAACCGGGTGGCGTCGATTTCCACCAGCGCCTCATCCATCATGCAGACGGAGTAATGCCGCGTGCCGGCGGGGTTGAGTCGCGATCCGTGCGGCATGGTGCAGGTGTCCACGCGCGCGATCTCGATCATCGCGCCTGTCTCCACCACGGAGACGCTGGAGGTGACCATCTCTCCGTGCAGATTGAAGTTCACGGCCCAGGCGAACCAGCCGTTGGGGCTCACCTGCACGGTCGCCGGAAACGGGCCCAGCGTCGCCCGGCCCACGGGCGCGTCATCGCCGCGGCGGTACTTCCAGAGGTCGCCGCCGGGAATGCCGTGTGCGGTGGTCACGTAGTAGAACGCGCCGTCCGGGCTCAGTGCCACGCCGTGCGGTCCATCCGGATCCACCGGCGACATGCCCACGGGCACGACCTTGTCGAGTCGCGCGCCGGTGGGGCCGAACTGCACGCGGGACACTTCATCCGCCGACTCGGACACCGCGTAGGCCACGTACTCACGTTCCGGCGGCACGACTTCGGTCAGGATGCGCGGCTCGAGTCGCGCCTCCGGGGCTGGCTGCCTCGTGCAGCCGACCCCGAGCACTGCCACGGCGACCAGTGCCGCCGCGTGGCGACGCATCACGGCACCACGCCGGTCTTCGGCTCGATCCGGACAATCCAGAGGCCGTTGTACATGTCGTTCACGTACGCGAGGCCGTCGCGCACCACCACACCCCAGGTCATCGCCGTATTCCGCTCGACGCCGTCCATGTCGGCGGTGTTGAGGTGCCCGATCTCGCGGCCCTGTGCGCGCAAGTCGCCGCGCAGCTCACCCGAGACGTCGAAGACGCGGAAGCCGGCGTTGTACGCGCCGATGTACAGCGAGTCGCCGGCCGCCCAGACGTTGTGCACGCCGCCGTGCTCTGGCTCGTACCAGGCCACCGACTTCGGATGCTCGAGGTCGGAGACGTCGATGACCTGCAGGCGGCCGTAGGCCCGGCCCGCGGCGGCATCCTTGGCGCCCTTCACGCCGCTCGACGGGAACACCTCATCGGCGATGAAGACGTAGTTCCGGTGGCGCCAGGCGGTGTGCGTGCCGCGAATGAAGCCCGGGCCGCCGTCCACCTCCACGGAGCGGTACAGCGCATTGAGGTCGTACTTGTACTGCGACACCAGCACCGGGTTGGACGGCGAGCCGCCCCTGATGCCGTTGCCGACGTCGAGGATCACGAGGCCGTCGTTCCACCAGGAGCCGTACAGCAGGCCGTCCTGGACGTCGATGTCGTGCAGTGAGCGGCCGGCATCGGGACGGTTCTCCGTCTTCCACTGCGCAACCTCACGTGGATGGGCCGGGTCGTCGATGTTCAGGACATGCAGGGCGCCGGTGCCGTCGTTGGTGAGGAAGACGTGCTGGCCGTGCCTGGGATCCTTGTAGATGAAGCTCGAGTGCACGCCGGCGGTGACGCCCTCCGTGAACTCGCTGATAGGCTTCGGATGCCGCGGGTCCTCGAGTGAGGCGAAGACGACGCCGTTCCTGCGGTCGGCTGCGCCCTCGCGCGTGAATACGAGGAACTTGCCGTCAGGCGTGGTCATCACGTCGTTCACGCGGCGCGTGTTGGCGATGATTGAATCCGTCACCGTCGGATTGGCGGGGTCGCTGATGTCGATTGCGTAGAGCACGTCGCCGCCGCCGCCCGAGCCGAGGTAGGCCACCTGGCCGTTCGGATGCAGCCACACTTCCTCGGTGGTGAAGCGCGTGCGGGGCAGGCGACCCACCACGCTGAGTGGCCGACGCACGTCGCGCGCGCCAAGCGTCACCACGGCCTCGGCGCTGCGCGTGCCGAGCGAGGCCGTGACGGTGTACGCGCCGGGCTCGTACCCCACGAAGGCGCCGTCGGCGTCGATGACGCCGTTGCCCGGGGCGATGCTCCATACCGGCGTGAGGCCCTCGATGGCACGACCATCGGCGTCCCTGGCGTTCGCGCGGAAGCGGATGACATCACCGGTGCGCGCATCCGTCACGCCGGGCGCCACATCCAGCGCCGCGACCTCGGCGGCCAGCACCTGCACCGGTAGCGTCGCCGTCACGTCGCCGACCTGCGCGGTGATGGTGGCCCGGCCCGCGCGATTCGCGCTGAGCACGCCGTGTTCGGTGACCGATGCGACGGCGGCGTCCGAGGAGCGCCAGGTCACGCGGTCCTCGCGACGATCGCCGATGGCCGACAGCACCTCGGCCGTGAGCCGCAGGCGCTGGCCGCGCGCGAGGCGCGCGGGGGTCGGCGAGATGTTGATCGATGCCGCGGGGCCCGGGACCATCCGGATCTCGAAGCGCTCGACGACCGGCTGCCGCCCGGGCTGGATGGCCACGACCGCGCCGGGCAGGATGCCCGTGGAACCCGCGGTGACGAGGCCCGAGGGATCGAGCCGGCCCTCGAAGCGCGCGCCCTGCTGTCCGAAGCGGAACTGTACGCCAGGGAGCACACGGCCGTTTGCGTCGCGGGCCTCGGCGGTGAGGCGTAGCGAGTCGCCGGCGGCGACCACCTTCTGTACCGGCGAGACGACAATGCGCGCGATCGGCGGCGCGTCGTCCTGGGCGGAGAGCGGGAGCGGGGCGACCGCGAGCGAGAGCGAGAGCAGGCTGGGAAGTCGGCGCATACGTCTGATCGGGAGAAGGAAGGTCGACGGGCGAGCCTGGGAATATACGGAAGGGCGCTGTGGGCGTTCCCCCCGCGCCGCGGTGGGGGGGGCGCCGCCCGCCGGACGCGTTGTGGCCCAACAGGGTTGGGGGAGGCCTAGCACCCCCGTAAGCAGGTTCACCGCAACATCTCACGCAGGAGCTCCCCGTGTTCAAGACCAACGAGGGCAGCCTCGACCGCGCGTTCCGCGCCCTGGTCGGCATTGCACTCATTACGCTCGTGTTTGTGGGCCCGAAGACGCCTTGGGGCTGGCTGGGCATCATTCCGCTGGCCACGGCGGCACTCGGATGGTGCCCGCTCTATGCCATCCTCGGCATCAACACCTGCGGGGTGCGACCGGCCAAGTAGCCGCTAGATTGACAGGATGCGCATCCATCCTGCCCTTCCCATCCTGCTCGCGGCGCTGTCCGCGATGCCCGCGCTCGGTCACGCCCAGGCCTCGGCCGCCAGGGACCCGAACCTGCTACGCGCCGAGCGCGTGCTACGTCAGGTCCCGCTGATCGACGGTCATAATGACCTGCCATGGGCCATTCGGAACGCGACGACGGCGCCGCGCGACGTCGATGCCTACGACCTGCGTCGCACGACCCCTGGCCACACCGATATCGCGCGCCTGCGCGCCGGGATGGTCGGTGGCCAGTTCTGGTCGGTCTACATCCCCGGCGACACGAGCATTGCGCGCCAGGGCTACGCGAGGGTGCAGCTGGAGCAGATCGACATCGCACAGCGCGTGATGGCCAGGTATCCGGACGCGCTGCAGTCGATCACCACGGCTGCCGGCTTCCGCGACGCCTTCGGCCGCGGACGCATCGGCTCGGTGATGGGGATGGAGGGTGGTCACGCCATCGAGAACTCGCTCGGCGCGCTGCGTGCCTACTATGTCTCTGGCGTGCGTTACATGACGCTGACGCACAACGCGCACCTCGCCTGGGCCGATGCGCACATCCCGAACCCGCCGAATGGCGGGCTGACGCCGTTCGGTCGCGAGGTGGTGCGCGAGATGAACCGGCTAGGCATGCTGGTGGATCTCTCGCACACCTCGCCGGCGACGATGAGCCACGCGCTGGATGTCAGCGAGGCCCCGGTGATCTGGTCACACGCGGCGGCCCGCGGCGTGCGGGACCACACGCGCAACGTGCCGGACTCGATCCTCGCGCGGCTGCCGCGGAACGGCGGCGTGGTAATGGTGACCTTCGTGCCGGGCTTCATCAGCGCCGGCCCCACGGCGACCCTCAGCCAGGTGGCGGATCACATCGAGCACATTCGCCGGGTGGCCGGCGTGGATCACGTCGGCATCGGCGGGGATTTCGATGGCATCGATTCCGTGATCGAGGGGCTCGAGGACGTGTCGAGCTATCCGCGGCTGTTCGCCGAGCTCGCACGCCGCGGCTGGAGCGATGCCCACCTGAAGCAACTGGCCGGCGAGAATATCCTGCGGGTGATGGAGCAGGCCGAGCGGGTGGCGGCGCGGCTCCAGCGGGAACGCGTGCCGAGCACTGCGACTATCGAGCAGCTCGACGGGAAAGCACCGTAACGGCGCGGACCCGGAGCCACTGGCGCAGGCCACCGAGCGAGGTCAGCGCGTGTGCGCCGACTTCGCTGAGCACCTTCGCGTAGTGGTGGGCGCCGCTGCCGCCGACGACCAGGCCGATCTCCGGCGCGAGCTCCTGGCGGAGGAGCCGGAGCTCGTCGGGGAGCTGCGGGTCGTCGGTCGGATAGACGATCGAGATGGCGAGCGCATCCGCCTTCGACAGGCGGGCGGCGCGGGCCAGCTCCTCGGCCGGCAGGTTGGGGCCGAGGTACCCCACGCGCCAGCCATTGCTCGCGGCCGTGGTCGCGGCCATCATCGCGCCCAGCTCGTGCAGCTGGTTGGTCGGCGTGCCGACAATCACCAGCGGCGCGCGGTTGTCGGGGGACGCGAGGTCCGACATCGACGTCAGCAGTCGGCGGATGGTGGCCGTGGCGAGGTGCTCGTTGGCCGGCGGCAGCATCCCCTGATGCCACAGGGAGCCGATGGTGAAGACGAGCGGTCCGATGACCTCGTCGAGGACGGCATCGGCGGACATGTGCAGCACCGCGGAGCGCAACGTCTGCTCGAGCTTCACCGCGTCGAACTCCTCGACGGCGATCAGGGCGCTGGAGAGGTATGACTCGACCGCCAGCTGATCGGGTCCGATGCCAACCCGGGCCCGGGACTCCCGTTCGTCGGACTCGATGAGGCGGTTCAGTTCCCCGTTCGAGAGCGGCACAAGTCCACCGATCTGGCGTCCGGCGCGGGAGGCACGCGAGAGCAGGGTCAGGCGCTCCAGGTCCGCATCCGAGTAATAGCGCTGGCCACCGGGTGAGCGCTGCGGCTTCACGGCGCCGTAACGCCGCTCCCACGCTCTCAGCACATCCGGAGTGAGCCCGGTGCGCTGCGAGACAATTCGGACAGGGTGCATTCCGGACTGCGCGGCCATACAGACTACAATATGGACAAGATTGATTTCCGTCAAGATATTTCTTGGACAAAAAAGTCTTTATGCCGGACGAAGGAATAATACTCTGTCTAGGTATTCGGTCATAATCGGGAAACGGCCTCCGCCGACTACATGAGGATATCTTTCGCCCCATTCCGCACGGGCGTGCCGCAGGCCAACCGATTTCAAACCCACCGGGTCCCTCATGCGTTCTTCATCGGCCATCCTACTCGCCGCCCTTCTCGCGGCACCGCTCGGCGCCCAGGACAGCGGCCTCCGCGCGCCGCTCAGCACGCGTGCCACCTTCTCGATGCCGCTCAGCGCGCCCCGCGTAGAGGGGCAGCCCGCGCCGACCCCGAAGGTCGTGTCCATCGACTACGGCCAGCCGCACGTGCGCGGACGCGAGGTTCCGACGGAGCTGGCCGAGGAAGGGACGGTGTGGCGCACGGGCGCGAATAGCGCCACGACCCTCAGCACCGAGACCGATCTCATCATCGGCGGCACCCGCGTGCCGGCCGGCAAGTACTCGCTCTACACGATCCGCGAGAAGGGCGGCTACTGGCTCATCATCAATTACAACACCGGTCAGTGGGGCACCGAGTACGACGCGAGCAGGGATCGCGCGCGCGTCGCGCTGCGTATGCGTACCCTGGCCGAGGTGCAGGAATCGCTGCAGATCGCGATGGTGCCGGTGGACGCGCAGTCGGCGCGCGGCGCGCTGACGATTCGCTGGGGCCGGCTCGAACTCGCCGCGGACTGGTCCGCGCCGTGATCCGTCGCGCGTCCGCGGCCCTCGTCCTCGTGCTTTCGGCGGGGAGCGCGGACGCGCAGCAGGGTCCGGGCGCGCTGGCGGCCCGCGTCGCCGCCGGCGATAGCGCCTGGGTTCGCGAGGATCACGACGCGGCCCGGACGGCCTACCGCGCCGTGGTGCGCGTGGACTCCTCCTTCAGCCCTCGCGCCGTGTTTCGCCTTGGGCTGCTCGAGTCCTGGCGCAATCGCTATTCAGATGCGCTCACGTTGCTTCGCCTCTACGCGCGGTTGGAGCCCGCGGACCTCGACGGCCGCCTCGCGCTCGCGCGCACGCTCGCGTGGGCCGACCGTGTCCCAGAGGCCGAGCGCCTGCTGGAGCAGTGGCTCGAGCAGTCGCCGCAGGACGCCGAGGCCTGGGGACTGCTCGGCCAGTTCCGACGCTGGCGCGGGGCGCCGAGATCCGCCGAGGTGGCGCTGCGCCGCGCGCTCGCCGCAGACAGCACGGAGCGGAACGCGCAGGAACAGCTACGCTGGGTCGAGGCGGACCTGCATCCCGTGGCGACGTCCACCGTCGTGCTGGCACGCGACTCGGAACGCAACGACCTCTGGCATCTCGATGTCGCGGGTTCGGCCCGGCCCCTGCGCGATGTGCGCGTGGGAGCGCAGGTGCGGAGCACCCGCGTCTCCGTAGACGGCGTCGACGCACTCGTCATTCCCGGCGTGCTGGCGACGGCGCAGTGGCAGCCCGACGGCGCACCCTGGATGGTCGCGATGGAACTCGGTGGCGTGCAGTACCCGGCGGCCGCCGCACCCTCCGCACTGCAGGGCCGGGCGGGCCTGCGGGCGTCAACCCACAGCGGCCGCTGGCGGCTCGGGGGCGGCATCGGCCGCGAGCCGCTCGATGAGCTGCGCTCGATGGCGTCGCGCGCACTGATGTTCACGGCGGGCAATGCGGACCTGTCGTACGCGCTTACGTCGCGGACGTCGTTCGGCCTCGCCGCGAGCCGCGGCGATGTACGCGGCGTCGGCGTGGACAACTCGCGGACCACGGCACTGGGCGCCCTGCGGTTCACGCCGCGACGCGGCATCTCGACCGCGCTGACGCATCGCGTGGTGCGCTGGGATGCACCGGCCTTCGGCGTCTTCTTCGCGCCCCAGACCTGGACGGTGACCGAGGCGAGCCTGGGCTGGGAGCGGCCGATGGATCTTGGGCTGCTGCTCGGCGCTGATGTGGCGGTCGGCGCGCAGTCCGTCGCGTTCCTGTCGGATCCCGCAGTCCGCAGTAGCGCACCCCGGGCCGCCACGCGGTTCGGGTACCGCGCGCGTCCCGGTCGCGAGATCCTGGCGACACTGGTCTATGCGAATGTCGCGGGCGTCGGCACGATTAGCGCGAGCGACTACCGCTACGGCGCGCTGACCCTGGCCGGGCGCTGGACCTTCTAGGGCCTTTCACGGGGCGGACCCGCGTCAGGCCATCAGCGGCCGAGTACCCCCAGCAGTTCGCCCGCCAGGGTCAAGGGGTCGAAGGGCTTGGTGAGGCAGGCCACCGCACCCAGCGCGACGGCGGATTCCTGGTCCCCACGCTGCGCCCGTGCGGTGAGGAAGACCACGGGGATCGCGCTGGTCTCCGGGTCCGCCTTCAGCCGCCGGCAGGTCTCATAGCCGTCGACGTCGGGCATCATGGCGTCGAGCAGGATGGCGTCCGGCTGGAACTCGCGGACCCGCGCCAGCAGTTCGACACCGGAGGGGAGCACCTCGGCCACGATGCTCGGTTCAAGGCCGAGCGCGAGCTCAAGGATGGTCCGGATGTCGGGGTCGTCGTCGGCACACAGGAGACGCATGGGCGATGAATGATGGTAGCGAGCGCGAAGCCATCGCAACCCGGCCGGCCCTGACATACCTTTTTCGCTTCCGCTGAGTG
>JAYQOZ010000032.1:0-12101 GCA_038145035.1 Gemmatimonadaceae bacterium
GCGCGCTTGGCGTCCTCGCCATCGCTGCCGCGACCTGGTCCCCCCTCGCCGCCAGTGCCCAGCAAGGTGGCGGCTTTGGCGGCGCGCGCGCGCGCGACACCGTGCGCCACGTCCTCACCATCCCCGGCCGGCGTGACGGCCAGTCCACCTTCCCGCTGACCACGTACCGTGAGGTGCAGCCGAAGCAGTGGGGCGTGATGGACTTCCAGCACTACCACACCACGGCGGAGCTCAACTATTGGATGGAGCGCTGGGCCACCGAGAAGCCGGACCTCGTCGAGCGCGTGCAGGTGGGCAGCACCTTCGGCGGCCAGCCCATCTGGCAGCTGATCGTCACCAACCAGAAGACCGGCGAGCATACGGACAAGCCAGCCGCCTACTTCGAAGGCGGGCGCCACTCCGGCGAGATCACGGCCACCGAGAGCGTGCTGTATCTCGCCTGGCACCTCATCGAGAACTACGGCAAGGACGCCAGCATCACCAGGCTGCTCGACGAGAAGGCCATCTACCTGCGGCCGAACAACAACCCCGACGGCGCGGACATGTACAAGCTCACCGCGCAGGCCAACCGCAGCTCCGTGCGCCCGATCGACAACGACGGCGACGGCCTGCTCGACGAGGATCCGGGCGAGGACCTGGACGGCGACGGCTTCGTCCGGCAGATGCGCCAGTACGTCGGGCCCGGAAAGGGCACGCACGTGGTGGACACGCTGGATCCCAAGGGGCGGCTGATGCAGCAGGTCGGTCGCGGCAACGGCGACTACCTGTTGTTCCCCGAGGGCATCGACAACGACAGGGACGGCCTCATCAACGAGGATGGCGTCGGCGGCCTCGACCTACACCGCAACTACCCGTACAACTGGCGCCCCGAGCGCGAGGCCACCGGCCGCGGCTGGACGCAGTTCGGCGCCGGTGAGTATCCGCTCTCCGAGCCGGAGACGCGCGCGGTGTTCCTCTGGCAGCTGCACCACCCGAACATCAGCGTGACCAACTCGATGGATACGCAGGTCCCGATGCACCTGCGCGGGCCCAGCACCTGCCTCGAGAAGGACTGCATGTTCCCCAGCGACCTGAAGCTCTTCCAGTACTTCGACTCGGTGGGCCTCTCGCACACGAACTATCCCTGGGCCGGCGACGTGTACTTCACCTACGCCAACCGCTTTGCCCCAGCGGGGCAGGGGGAGCCGCAGCCCCTGTTCGGACACGGCCCCGACTTCGGCTACTTCCAGATGGGGCAGATCTGGTACGGCGACGAGCTCTGGAACGGCGGCCGCGAGCGCGACTACAACGGCGACGGCCGCTGGGACCAGTATGAGGTGCTGCGCTACAACGATGAGAATTTCGGCGGCGCCGGCTACCAGATGTGGACCAAGGTGATGCACCCGGACCTCGGCGAGGTCGAGGTGGGCGGCGCGAACCCCAAGTTCTGGTCGCAGAACGGTCCGCCGGAGGTGCTCGAGAAGTGGGCCCGCAACCAGGCCATGTTCAACCTCGCGATGGCGATGGAGATGCCGAAGGTCTTTATCACGGACGTCGAGGTGCGCAGGGTGCGGGCGTCCTCGGACTCGGCCACCCACGAGGTGCGCGTGACGGTGCGCAACAGCGGCCGCATCCCGACGGCGCTGGAGCAGGCCAAGCGCGTGCACATCGTCCGGGCCGATTTCCTGACGGTCGAGGGGCCGGGTGCGCGCAGCATCGGCCGCGGCACGGAGTTCTGGCTGGGCGGGCGCGAGAGCCAGACGGTCACCCTGCGGCTGCGCGCGACCGGGGATCTGCCGCTGGAGCTCAATGCGCGGGTGACCAGCACGCGCGGCGGCATCGCCGACGCGCCGGTGCGGATTACGCGGTAGCGATCAGCGCGGGAAATGCGCGTCGAGCCAACGCTCGAGGTGCGCGTACACGGGCGCGGCCAGCGTCCCTTCGTTGAGGATTTCGTGGTAGAGCGTGTCGAAGCGCTCTGACTTCACGACCTCGGCCGGGGCGCTGGCCGCGAACGTATCGCTCCCGCGGGCCGCGACGAGATGGTCGTCACCGGCGTAGAGCAGCAGCGTGGGCACCGACCAGGTCGGGGCGGCACGGAGGGCGACGTCGCCGGCATCGAGGATGGCGCGCGCCAGCCTCGCCGACACGCGGTCGTGCACCAGCGGGTCGTTGATGTACGCGCTCACCACGGCGGCATCATGCGCGATGTACCGCGGATTGAGCCCGTTCCCTTGCGCGAGGTCGGGGAGGAACCGCTCGCCGATGGCGAGCTGCAGCTTCTGGATGCTGCCAAGGTCGGCGGCCAGCGCCGGTGAGGTCAGGACGGCGGCGTCCACCGGCCGCCTGGCCTCCGCGACGAACTGCGCGACGATGGCACCGCCCATTGAGTGCCCGAGTACGAGCAGGGGGAGCGCGGGGTCACGGGCGCGATCGACCACGGCTTCGAGATCGCGGAGCAGGGCGCCCGGTGTGGGGATTCTGCCCCAGGCACCCTGTGAGCGGCCGTGCCCGCGCTGGTCGTAGGCGACGACCCGGAAGCCCCGCTGCGCCAGCCATTCGCCGACGTGCCCGTAGCGCCCAGAGTGCTCGCCGAGCCCGTGCACGAGGACCACGACGCCGCGGCGGCCCGCCGCACCCCAGCGTCGCAGCACCAGCGTCGTGCCATCGTCGGTAATCAGGGTCTCTGGGGTGGCCACGGTGAAACTCCGGAGGGGGGAGGCGCATAAGTTGATGGAGGAGCCCTCCGCTGCGAAATGGTCTGCGTCTTCCCGCCTGGCTGTTGCTCGTTGCCGTCCTGCTGACGGGGGCGCCGTCGGCGCACGCCCAGGCCGGGCGGGCGGCAACGCCTGCCGACCGTGAGCTGGTAGTGATCCTGCACGGGATGGGGCGTACCCCGTGGTCCATGCTGCCGGTGGAGCGCGCCCTCGATGCGGCCGGGTACGACGTACTCAACATCGGCTACTCCAGCTACTGCTGCGAGATTGCGGCGCTGGGCGCCGAGGTGCGCCGTGAACTGGATGCCGGTCGCGGCAAGCACCGTACCGTGCACTTCGTGGGGCATAGCCTTGGCGCCATCCTGATCCGTTGGATGCTCGCGCAGGAGCATCCTCCCCGTGGGGTCGGCCGCGTGGTGCTGATGGCGCCGCCGAATCAGGGGGCGCAGTCCGCCAATCGGTACGCCGGGGTGCTCGGGTGGCTCCTGGAGCCGATCGATGAACTGCGCACGGACAGCACCGCCACCGTGCGACGGCTCCCGCCGTCGCTGGGCGTCCCGGTGGGCATCATCGCCGCGGCGCACGACGGCAAGGTGATGGTGGCCGAGACGCATCTGCGCGGTGAGACCGATCACGTGGTGGTGGATGCAAACCATGCCTTTGTGATGCGCAACGACACCGCGATTGCGATGACGCTGGCGTTCCTGCGCGATGGGCGCTTCCCGCACCTGCCCGAGTCCCCGACCACCCGGTGACCGACGCATCGGGGCCGGCCCTCTACTTCGATGCGGCCTGTGCCCTCTGCACGAGAAGCGCCTGGTTCATCGACCGACGGGACTGGGTGCGCAGGCTCCGGATGCTGTCGCTGCAGGGGCCGGAGGGCGAGGCGCTGCGCGCGGCGCACCCCTGGCTTGCCACCGTGGACTCACTGATCTGGGTGGATGCGGCCGGAGCGCGTGTGCTCGTGCATTCCGACGCCGTACTAGAGGTGGGACGATACCTGGGCGGCGGGTGGCGGCTCGCGGCGCGGGTCGCGCGCCTGGTCCCCAGGCGGCTCCGCGACCGCGTGTATCGCTTCATCGCCCGGCATCGGCGGCTGCTACCCTAGCGCAGCTGCGCGTAGTCCTCGGGCGTGTCGACGTCGGCGAGGGCGTACTCCGGCCAGTCACACATCACCGCCTCGTCGGCGTGCGAGCGTACCACGGCCTTGCCACAGCCCTCGCCGTGCCAGGCGAGCAGCTCGGGCCAGAGCGCGCGACGGAACAGCAACGGCGGCGCAAGCACCTCGCCGTAGCGGGACACGGCAAGCGGGGCAGTCGAGTCCGCGGCTGCGACGATCAACGCGCGGACCATCGGCGTAGTGACCTGCACCATGTCGGCCAGCATCACGACGAATGCGTCCACGTCCGGTGGCAGCGCCTCGATGCCCGCGTGCAGCGAGGCACTCGTCGGGCCGGTGGGATCCGGACTCGCGGCGTAGGAAACGTCCAGTCCCGCCAGCGCGCCACGCACATCCTCGGCCGCGTGGCCCGTCACGACCACCAGCGGCGCGCATCCGGCGTCGGCGACACGGCGCACCGTGCGATGCACCATCGGCTCGCCCTCGACCGGCAACAGCAGCTTGTTGCGCCCCATGCGCCGCGAGGCACCGGCGGCCAATACGATGCCGGCGACGCGGAGTCCGCTCACGTCGTCGCCTGCGCGGACTAGGAGGCGACCGACGGCGTCGGCGCGTCGGTATGGATCGGCGCGGCACGTTCGCGGAGCGAGCGCGGCCGCCGACCGCTGCGCACGGCCAGCATTTCCGCCACGACGGCCAGCGCCACCTGCTCGGCGCCATCCGTGCCGATGTCGAGGCCGACCGGCCCAAAGACGCGCGTCTCGTCCACCGGACCCTCGCGGCGCAGCGCGTCGAGCAACCGCGCCGTGCGCTGCCGCGGTCCGAGGATGCCGAGGTATCGTGCCGGCGTCGCGAGCAGGGCGCGGAGGTAGTCGCCGTCGTCGGCGAAGTTGTGGGTCATCACCACGGCGAATGCATCGGTATCGAGCACGATGCGCTCGTTGAGTCGCGACGCATCCGTCTCCACCAGTTGGATAGGCGCCGGGAACCGTTCGCGAGTGAGCAGCCCGGGCCGGCGGTCCGCCACCAAGACCCGGAATCCCGCCGACGCCGCAAGCAGCGCGAGATGCCGTGCATCGTCGCCCGCACTCACGACCAGCAGCCGCGGCGGCGGACGCAACACCTCGATGAACCGTACGCCGTCGCCGCTCTCATCAAGCCGCGACACGGCGCCAGCCGAGACCGCCTCGCGATGTACCCTGCGTCTGCCCGTGGCCAGGTCCGTCTCCACGGCGAACACCTGTTCCGCGCCCATCGCCGCGCGCTCGGCCTCCCGCGCATCACGCACGGGCTCGATGAACAGCTCCACGACGCCCTCGCAGCCGACGCCGAGGTCCCAGGCCGCGACCTCATCGATGCTGCCGCAGTACTCCCGGCGCTCGGCGACTCCTGTGCGGATCACGCGCAGCGCCACCTCGCGCACGTCCGCCTCGAGACAGCCGCCGGACACGTTTCCCACCGAACGGCCGTCCGCGGCCACCACGAGCTTGGCTCCCTCATGCCGGTACGCGGAGCCGCGCACGCGGATCACCGTCGCCAACGCGCAGGCCTGGCTCGCTGCCTGCCACTCGGCAAGCTGGGCCAGTACCTGCCGCGTCTCCAGCCACTGCTTCACCTCAGCTCCACGACAGGTCGTGCTGCGACAGCGGCAGCGTACGGATGCGCTTGCCCGTCGCCGCGAAGATGGCGTTGGTCAGCGCCGGCACCACCGGCGGCAGCGCGGGTTCGCCCATCCCGGTCGGCGAGTTGTCGCTGGTGTTGAAGTGCACCTCCACGGGCGGCGCCTGCGTGAGCCGCAGCAGCGGGAAGTCGTGGAAGTTGCTCTGTACGGCGCGGCCGTCCTCGATGGTGACCTCCTGCGCCAGCGCCTCGGCGATGCCGTCGAGCACCGAGCCCTGTACCTGGTTCACGGCACCGCTGGGATTGATGATCTGCGAGCCGACATCGCCGGCCACCCAGACCTTGTCCACCGTGAGCATGCCGTCGCGGGCGACCGTGGCCTGCACGACCTCGGCGAAATAGCCGCGATGGCTGAAGTGGAAGGCCACGCCCATCCCAGTGCCGCGCGGCAGCTGCCGTGTCCCCCATCCGGACTTCTCGGCCACGAGGTTGAGCACGCCGAGCATGCGCTGCGCGTCCATCGGTGGGGCGACCATCTGCCGGCTACCCGGCGCCGGCGGGGCGGGTGGCACGAACTGCGCCAGCAGCGCGCGCCGGAACTCGACCGGATCCTTGCCGGCGGTGTGCGCGAGCTCGTCGATGAACGACTGGAACACGAAGGCCAGTGCGTTGCTGCCCGGTGCACGCAGGAATCCCGTGGGGACGCCCAGCGGCATCATCGAGACGTGGATCGCGCAGTTCGGGATGAAGTGCACCGGGAACTCGGTGGGGCCGAGCTGCGCGGACGCCACGAAGCGTCCGTTCTCGCCGAAGGTGACGAAGTGGTTTTCCCAGGCGGAGAGACGGCCCTGGGCATCGACCGCGCCACGCAGCTTGTGGAAGCCGGCGGGGCGATAGAAGTCGTGCCGGATGTCATCCTCGCGGGTCCAGACGAGCTTGACCGGCGCGCCGGCCTGCCGGGAGATCCAGGCGGCCTCGACCATGTAGTCGTTGTTCAAGCGGCGGCCGAAGCCGCCGCCGGCGCGGATCATATGGATGGTGATGTCGCCCGGGTCGATGCCCAGCGTGTTCGCGCAGAGCGTGCGGCCGCTCTGCGGATTTTGCGTCGGGGCCCAGACCTCGAGCTTGCCGTCTTGGAAATGCGCCGTGCAGTTCATCGGCTCCATCGGCGCGTGGGCGATGAACGGATACTCGTACTCCGCCTCGACCACCTTGCCGCTGTGCAGGGCGGCGGCGACGTCGCCGTCGTTGCGAATCGTGTCCTGCGGCGCGCCGTCGAAGAAGCCGCGCGCCGCCTTACGGAAGGACTCCGTGCTCTGCGCACTGGTCGGGTGCTCGGCCCAGGTGACGCGCAGGCGCTGCCGCGCACTGCGAGCGTTCCAGTACGTGTCGGCGACGATCGCGACGCCGCCGAGCAGACCGCTTAGCACCTCGCCGCCGTCGACGACGAAGGCATCCTTCACGCCGGGCTGCCGCTTGACCTCGTCGAGGTTCGCGCGGGCAACCTTCGCACCGTACACCGGGGCCTTCTCGAACACCGCGTGCAGCATGCCGGGTACGGTGACGTCGAGCCCGAACAGCGGCTGGCCGGTGACGATCTTCCGGTTGTCCACCCCGGGAATCGGCTTGCCGATGATGCGGTAGTCCTTCGGGTCCTTCATCCGGATATCGGCCGGGTCCGGTGCGGGCAGTGTGGCGGCGAGCTCCGCGAGCTCGGCGTAACTCACGTGGCGCCGCGAGGCGTGATGGTGCACACGGGCGTCGCCGTTGGTGGAGAGCTCGGCGGCGGGCACGTTGAAGTGGCGGGCCGCGGCGGCGATGAGCAGGGCGCGACCGGCCGCGCCGGCGCGGCGCAGCGGCTCCCAGTTGGTTGGGGTCGCCGTGCTGCCGCCCGCCACCTGGCGTCCGTAGAGCGCCTCGTTGGAGTCTGCCTGCTCGATGGTCACGCTCTCCCAAGGCACGTCCAGCTCCTCGGCAATGAGCTGCGGCATCGAGGTCTTCACGCCCTGCCCGATCTCCGGGTTCTTGGCGACAATCGTGATGCGGCCGTCGGCCGTGATGCGGATGAACGCGTTCGGCGTGAAGTCGGCGTCGCTGGGCAGCGTGGCCGCGTGCAGCGCCTCGGGCTTCCGGTAGTCCAGCCAGGCGCCGAGCAGCAGGCCGCCGCCGGCCACGGAGGAGACGCGGAGGAAGTCACGCCGGTCGAGTGCGGTGGTCATGGGTCGCCTCACTCGCCGTTGTTGTTGTCGTTGGCCGCGATGGCCGCGGCGCGATGGATGCCCTCGCGGATGCGCAGGTAGGTCGCGCAGCGGCAGAGGTTCCCGTTCATGGCCGCGTCGATGTCGGCGTCCGTCGGCTTCGGTGTGCGCGCCAGCAGCGCGGCGGCGCTCATCAGCTGTCCGGCCTGGCAGTAGCCGCACTGCGGCACGTCGAGTTCCATCCAGGCCTGCTGCAGCGGGTGCGAGGCGTCGGTGGAGAGCCCCTCGATGGTGGTGATCGTCGCGCCCTCGACGGCGGCGACGGGCAGCACGCAGGAGCGCGTGGGGGTGCCGTTCAGGTGCACCGTGCAGGCGCCGCACTGGGCCACGCCGCAGCCGAACTTGGTGCCCTTGAGGTCGAGCGCATCACGCAGGACCCAGAGCAGGGGGGTATCGGCCGGCACGTCCACCGTGCGGCGGGTACCGTTGACCGTGAAGGAAACGGGCATCGCGAGGATTCTCCGGACGGAGTGGTCACCTGAACTTCGCCTAGGGAGGGAGGGACCGCAACGCGGCCCCATCCCGTTCGTCTTGAGTACGCAGAGCTGCGCGGGATGGTTGCGTCCCCGTGTGCATCCGCGAGGATTTCAGTAGGCGAACCTCAGTCCACGCAATGTCCTTCGGATTTCTCCGCTCCCTGCCTGGTTGGTGGCCCTACGCGACGGGCGCCGTGGTGCTCGCGCTCAACCTGGCGGCCACGGCCAACGTGCTGCTGCACAAGCGCGACGTGCGGGCCGTCATCGCGTGGACGGGCGTCATCTGGCTGACGCCGGTGGTCGGGGCATTCCTCTATGCAATGCTCGGCATGAACCGGATTCGCCGGCGCGCCGCCGAGCTGCAGCGCGAACGCCGGCGGCTGCCGCTGTCCACGCCGATGGACACGGCCATCGCCCGCGTGGGCACCGAGGTCACCGTCTCCCCCGCGATGAAGCCGCTGGCGCGGCTCGGTGAGGTGATGAGCGGTCGGCCCCTGCTCACGGGCAACCGGGTGCAGCCGCTGCACAACGGCGACGACGCCTATCCGGCGATGCTGGCAGCCATAGAGGACGCCCGCAGCACCATCGCGATGGCCAGCTACATCTTCGGCAATGACCGGGCGGGCGCGCCCTTCGTGGACGCGCTCACGCGGGCGGTGAAGCGCGGCGTGGATGTGCGCGTGCTCGTGGACGGCTTCGGCGCGCGCTATACCTGGCCGCCGGTGCACAAGGCATTGCGCCGCGCGGGCGTGCGCACCGAGCTCTTCCTGCCGAAGATCCGCGATGCCGGGCTGGCCTTCTTTAACCTACGCTCGCACCGCAAGGTGTTCACGGTGGACGGACGGCTGGCGTTCACCGGCGGCCTCAACATCCAGGCGCGGAACATCCACGCTGACAATCCGCCGCGGATGGTGCGCGACCTGCACTTCCGGCTCGAAGGCCCGATCGTCGGTCAGGTCCAGGAGGTCTTCTCCGAGGACTGGGCGTTCACGACCGGCGAGGTGCTCGAGGGCGCGGCCTGGTTCCCGACGCTGCTGCCCGTGGGCGACACCACGGCGCGCTGCTACACCGACGGGCCGGACGGCGACATCGAGATCCTGCGGACGGTGCTCCTGGGAGCGCTGTCATCGGCGCGTGAGAGTGTCCGCATCGTGACACCGTACTTCCTGCCCGAGCAGCCGCTGGTGTCGGCGCTCAGCGTCGCCGCGCTGCGGGGGGTGCGCGTGGACATCGTGCTGCCGTCCAAGGTGAACATCCCGATGGTGCAGTGGGCGGCCACCGCCCAGCTCTGGCAGGTGCTGCGTCCTGGCTGCCGCGTGTACCAGACGCCGATGCCCTTTGACCACACCAAGCTGATGGTCGTGGACCGCGAGTGGGCGCTGTTCGGGTCGTCCAACTGGGATCCCCGCTCGCTGCGGCTGAACTTCGAGCTCGATGTCGAGGTGCACGACTCCAAGCTGGCGGCCCAGCTGGATCAGGTCGTCGTGCAACGTATCGCCACGGCGCAGGAGGTCACGCTGGCCGACGTGGACGCCCGGCCCTTGCCGGTGAAGCTGGGGCACGGGCTCGCCCGCATCGTCTCGCCGTACCTCTGACTCGCCTCCCGACGCGACGGTCGCAGCGGTAGCTTGGGAGATGGCCTCCCCCCGTGTGCGTGAGACGCTGATCCGCGTCCTCGTGATCCAGGCAGTCGCCCTCGCGCTGCTCTGGTTCCTCCAGGCCCGCTACGCGAGCTGACGATGCATTGGATCAACTGGCTCGTCATCGTCGCCTATCTGCTCTGGGTCGTGGGGGACGGCATCCGCCGCTCCCGCGGGTCCACCGACATCCAGGCGTACTTCCTCGCCAACCGCTCGCTGCCCTGGTGGGCCGTCGGGCTGTCGGTGATGGCCACGCAGCTCTCCGCCATCACGCTGATCGGCACCACGGGGCAGGGCGCCACGGACGGCCTGCGCTTCGTCCAGTTCTACTTCGGCCTGCCGCTGGCGATGGTGATCCTCGGCGTGACCATCGTGCCCTTCCTGCACGGGGCCAAGGTCTACACCGCGTACGAGTACCTCGAGCGCCGCTTCAACCCGGCCACGCGCTCGCTCACCAGCTTCCTGTTCCTGTGCTCGCGCGGACTCTCGGCCGGCACGATCATTGCCGCCCCGGCGGTGATCTTCTCCGCCGTGCTCGGCTGGGACCTCTGGCTGTCGGTGGCGGTGATCGGCCTGCCGACGATTGCCTACACGGCCGTTGGCGGCGTGGGCGCCGTGACCTGGGCGGACGTCAAGCAGATGTTCGTCATCGTGCTCGCCCTGCTCAGCGTGGTCGGGGTGCTCGTGTGGCGGATGCCCGTGCCGATGGATGACGCGCTCGCCATCGCCGGCGCGACGGGGCGCATGCAGGTCTTCGACTTCTCGTTCGACGTGAGCCAGACCTACACGTTCTGGTCCGGCATCATCGGCGGCACCTTCCTGATGCTTTCGTACTTCGGCGCGGACCAGAGCCAGGTGCAGCGCTACCTGGCGGCGCGCTCCGTGGACGAGGCGCGCAGCTCCTTGCTGATGAGCGCATACTGGAAGATCCCGCTCCAGGCCCTGGTGCTGCTGGTGGGCGTGCTGGTGTTCCTGTTCTACACATTCGAGCCCAGCCCGCTGCTCTGGAATCCCACGCACGACCGTGCCGCCCGCGCGGCGGCGCCGGCGGAGTTCGCGGAGTTCGACCAGCGTTATGGCGAGGCCCTGAACCGCCGCCGCGAGGTCGCGACCAGCATTCCCGAGTTGCGCGATCGCGAGCAGCCCGCCGCCGCCGACGCAGCCCTGCAGCGCTTTCGCGAGGCGGACGCCGCGGCGACCGCGGTGCGCGCCGAGGCCCTGACGCGCGCCGAGGCGGTCATCGGTGCTCCGACGCGCGACGTGAACTACATCATGCCGCGCTTCGTGCTGGACTACCTGCCGCTGGGACTGGCCGGGCTGTTCCTGGCCGCGGTGCTGGCGGCCGCCATGTCGAGCATTGCCGCCGAGCTCAACTCGCTGGCCACCGCGAGCGTGGTGGACTTCTACCAGCGCTGGTTTCGCCGGGATGCCAGCGATGCGCACTACCTGCGCGCCGGGCGCGTGATGACCGGCGTCTGGGGGCTCGTCGCCTGCCTGGTGGCGACCCAGGCGGCGACGCTCGGGTCGTTGATCGAGGTGGTGAACCGCTTCGGGTCCTTCTTCTATGGCTCCATCCTCGGCGTCTTCCTGCTGGCGATGATCCCCTGGGCCCGCGGGATGGGGGCGGTGGTGGGGTTGGTGGCGGGGATGTCCACGGTGGCGGCCGTGACGTTTGGCGCCCCGCAAGTCTCCTTCCTGTGGCACAATGTCATCGGGGCCGTGACGGTTGTGGCGGTCGGCGCGCTCCTGAGTGTCGTGGTGCCTCGCCCACGGGGGTAAAGCGGTGCAGGATCCTCTAAGGCAAGTTCGCGGTGCGTACGAGGACTGCCGGAAGCGACGTGGCACCCGCGACCAGTGCTCTACGCGTATCCTTGACGCCTTCGACGCCACGCAGGGCGCCGTCACCTTCGCCTCGGCGACGGTGCAGGGGGTGGGCGTGACGCCGCTGGCCGTAACCATGACGCCGTCCCCCGCGCCGCCTGCCTGATGCCCGACCACTTTCCGAGCTTCCCGATGCCACGCCTCGTTCGTTCCCCCGTTGTCCGTGCCGGCGCCCTGATGTCGCTCGGCCTCGCGCTGCTCGCTGGGGGCCTGGCGGCCCAGGCGGTCGCCGATGAAGTGGGCACCGCGTCTGACCTTGCGCAGGATTCGCCGATTCCGGGCCGGCCGGCGGCCGACACCGCCGCCGCCGCCGCGGTCACCATCCGTGGGGATACGGTGCTCTTCGTCTCGGCGCGCAGCGGGGCGTTCACGGCCGAGGAGCGAGCCGCCGCGATCTCCGCCCGCGTGCT
>JAYQOZ010000033.1:0-7817 GCA_038145035.1 Gemmatimonadaceae bacterium
GGCGTCCCGCCTGTCCTTCTTCCTCTGGAGCAGCGTGCCGGACGACCGGCTGCTCTCGCTGGCGGCCGACGGCCGCCTCCACCGGCCCGCCACCTTCGAAGCAGAGGTCCGCCGGATGCTGGCCGACCCGAAGGCGTCTGCCCTGGTGGACAACTTCTTCGGCCAGTGGCTGATGGTGCGGAACATGGCCACCGTGCGGCCGGACGCCAAGGCGTTCCCGGAGTTCGACGAGAACCTGCGCGAGGCCTTCCAGGAAGAGACGCGCCTGTTCCTGACCAGCCAGCTCGCGGAGGATCGCCCGATTACCGAGCTCATCACCGCCGACTACAGCTTCCTGAACGAACGCCTCGCCCGTCACTACGGCGTGCCGTACGTCTACGGCCCGCACTTCCGCCGGGTCGCCCTGCCGGCGTCGAGCCAGCGGGCCGGCATCCTGAGCCACGGCAGCGTGTTGACGGTCACCAGCTACGCGGATCGCACGTCCGTGGTGCTGCGCGGCAAGTTCATCCTGGAGAACATCCTCGGCACGCCGCCACCGGTACCGCCCGCCAACGTGCCGCCGCTGGAGAACACGAAGGTCGAAGGCACGCTGCGGCAGCGCATGGAGATGCACCGCCGGAACCCCGTGTGCGCGAACTGCCACGCCCAGCTCGATCCGATGGGCTTCGCCTTCGAGAACTTCAGCGGCATCGGGAAGTGGCGGACCGAGGACGGCAAGGCCACCATCGACCCGAGCGGCGGCCTGCCCGACGGCACCAAGTTCAGCGGGCCCGCCGGCTTCCGGGACGCGCTGGTGGCAAAGCAAAACATCTTCATCACGACCATGACGGCGAAGCTGATGACCTACGCCCTGGGCCGGGGCCTCGAGCCCTCGGACATGCCGGTCGTGCGCCGCCTGATTCGTGACACCGGGGCCAGCGGCAACCGCTGGTCCACCCTGATCCTGAACATCACGAAGAGCCTGCCGTTCCAGATGAGGAGAGCCGAGTCATGATCATCACGCGAAAGCACCTGCCGCGCCGCACCATCCTCCGCGGGGCTGGCGCCGCGCTCGCGCTGCCCCTGCTGGACGCCATGGTGCCGGCCTTCTCGCCGGCGCGCCTGACGGCCGCTGCCCCGATCAAGCGCTTTGGCGCAGTCTACGTGGGCATGGGCTTCAACATGCCGATCTGGGCGCAGGCCAACCCGAACGGGCCACTCGACATCAACCCGATCCTCCAGCCGATCGAGGCCTTCAAGGACCGCGTGCTGCTGGTCAGCGGGTGCGACAGCAAGGAGGGCGACGGCATCGACGGCGGGCAGCACCCGCGGATGCAGACCTCCTGGCTCACCGGGTCACGGGCCTTCCGCACCGAGGGCGTCAACATCCACGCCGGGACGTCCCTCGACCAGGTGGTGGCCCGGAAGTGGGAGAAGGAGACGCAGCTGGCCTCGCTCGAGCTGGCCATCGAGTCCACGGACCTGCTGGGCACCTGCTCACTGGGCTACAGCTGCGCCTACAACAACACGATCGCCTGGCGGACGCCCACGACGCCGCTGCCGATGGAGAACAACCCCCGCAACGTCTTCGAACGGCTCTTCGGCGCCTCGGACAGCACCGAACCGTCCGTGCGGCTGGCGGAGATCCGCACCGACAAGAGCGTCCTGGACTCGGTGACGGCCAAGGTGTCGAAGGTGAAGACGACGCTCGGCACCGGGGACCAGCGGAAGCTCTCGGAGTACCTCGACGCGGTGCGTGACGTCGAGCGCCGGGTGCAGAAGGCCGAGGAGCAGGTGGCCCGCGAGCTGCCGGTGGTGGATCGTCCCGTGGGGATTCCCGGCACCTTCGAGGAGCACGTCCGGCTGATGTTCGACCTCCAGGCCCTCGCGTTCCAGACGGACCTGACGCGCGTGTTCACGTTCCTGATGGTGCGGGAGGCCAGCGTGCGGTCCTATCCCGAGATCGGGGTTCCGGACTCCCATCACCCCCTGTCCCACCACCAGAACAATCCCGAGAAGCTGGCGCGGCAGGCCAAGCTCAACACCTTCCAGATGAAGATGCTCGCCTACTTCGTCGAGACGCTGCAGAAGACCCAGGAAGGCGACGGGAACCTGCTCGACAACTCGGTGCTCTTCTACGGGTCGGGCATGAGCGACTCCAACCTGCACCTGCACAAGAACCTGCCCATCACGGTGGTCCACGGCAAGAACATGGGGATCACCGGCAACCGGCACGTGCGGGCGAAGGAAGGTACGCCGCTGGCCAACCTCCAGATGACGCTCCTCGGCAAGATGGGCGTGGATGCGGAGCGGTTCGGCGACAGCGACGGCGAACTGGACTTGCTGACCGGCATCTGACGGCACCGGCCGATCTCAGGGAGCACCGGGGGCTCCGGTGCGGAGGGGGCTTGGCTCAGGCCCTGGGAAGGGACCGCTTGAGCGTGTCCGGCAGGGCGTGGGTGTCAGGTAGCAAGCCGGCCTTCAGGCCCGCGACCATCAGGTCCAGCCCCGCCGCCACCTGCGGATCAAAGCCCTCATAGTCCGCCCACGCCTGCACCCGCCGCAGGACCGCGATGCCGTGCACGAACCCCCAGAAGAGTCCCGGGGCCCCCTGCGCCGTGTCGGCAGGGAAGATACCTGCGGCCACGCAGCGATTGAACCGTGTATTCGTCTCCTGCCCCATCTTCAGGAGCGGGGGCGAGTCGGCCGGCACGTGGGGCGCGGACGGGTCGACATACAGCAACGCGAAGTACTCGGGCTGGGCCTTTGAAAAGGCGTAGTACCGCGTGAAGATCGCGCGGAAGTCCGCCAGCGAGTCGTCGGTTTCAGGGGTCAGCACGGCCGCCGCCATCAACTCGAAGCCAATCTGCTGCAGTGTGGCGAAGATCTCTTCCTTGCTGATGAAGTAGTTGTAGATCGCCGGCGCGCTGAAGCCCAGTCGATTGGCGATGGCCCGCATCGTCACCGCCCCATACCCCTCCGCGGCATAGAGGCTCAGGGCGGCCGTCAGGATCGCCTCCCGCGTGCGCGCGTTCCGCTCGGACTGCCCGGGGCGTCCTCCGGGAATGTCCCGGGTGCCCAGGCCCGGGTGCGTGTCCTGTCGGCGGGCGGTCGTCTCGGGTTCGGGGATGGCCACGTCCCGATTGTTCCGCAGGTCTCGCTCAAGGTCCAGCAACGGTACAATTGGGGACCATGAGCATCAGCGCCACGCCCTCCCCGGCCAGCAGTTCGTCTGGCTCCACCGACGCCACCCCGCTGCGATTCGTCACGGCCGCCAGCCTCTTCGACGGGCACGACGCCGCCATCAACGTGATGCGCCGCCTGATCCAGTCGCAGGGCACCGAGGTCGTCCACCTCGGGCACAACCGCTCGGTGGAGGACGTCGTGCGGGCCGCGCTCCAGGAGGACGCCGACGCCATCGCGCTGTCCTCCTACCAGGGCGGGCACGTCGAGTACCTCAAGTACATGGTGGACATGCTCAAGGAGCGGAACGCGGCGCACATCCGCGTCTTCGCCGGCGGGGGTGGCACCATCACCCCCGAGGAGATCGCGGAGCTGCAGGTCTACGGTGTGGAGCGCATCTACCACCCGAACGACGGCATGAAGCTGGGGCTCGTGGCCATGATCGAGGACGTCGTGGCCCGCGCCACCGGGGCGGCCTCCGCCCGGCACGCCGCCGAGGGGTCGCATCCGCCTGCGCCGGCCGTGGACGTGGCCGACGAGATCGCGGTGGCCCGGGTCCTCTCCGCCATCGAGCGGGGCGAGTACGACGAGGCCGAGATGGCCGGGTTCCGCCAGAAGTGGCAGGCCCAGGGGGCCGGCACACCCGTGGTGGGCGTCACGGGCACCGGCGGCGCCGGCAAGTCGAGCGTCGAGGATGAGCTCGTCCTCCGCTTCCTGCACGCCTTCCCGGAGATGCGCATCGCCGTCCTGGCCGTGGATCCCACCCGCCGGCGGTCCGGCGGCGCCCTGCTCGGCGACCGCATCCGGATGAACGCCCTCCGGTCACCGCGCGTCTTCATGCGCTCGATGGCGACGCGGCGGCAGCACGCGGCCACCAGCGCGGTCCTCAAGGACTGCATCGCCTTCCTCAAGTCGCTGGCCTACGACCTGGTGATCGTCGAGACGGCCGGCATCGGGCAGAGCGACTCCGAGATCGTGGACCTCGTGGACTTCCCCGTCTACGTGATGACGAGCGACTACGGCGCCCCCTCCCAGCTCGAGAAGATCGACATGCTCGACTTCGCGGACCTGGTCGTCCTCAACAAGTTCGACAAGCGCGGCGCCGAGGACGCCCTCCGTGACGTCCGGAAGCAGTGGAAGCGCAACCGCACCGCGTTCCAGGCGAAGGACGAGGACATCCCGGTCTACCCGACCATCGCCAGCCAGTTCAACGACCCCGGCGTCACGTGGATGTTCGTCAACCTCTGCCGCCTGATGCGGACCAAGCTCAGCCTCCCCGAGGCCGGCTGGACGCCGGACGCCGACACCTCGCTGAAGGAACCGCGCGCGACCGTGCTCATCCCGGGTGCCCGGCTGCGGTACCTGGCTGAAATCGCGGAGCAGGGCCGGGGCATCAACGGCGGCATCGAGCAGCAGGGGGAGGCGGCCGGCCGGGCCCAGGGCTTCTGGCACGCCCTCGAGGAGGTGGACGACCTCAAGCTGCCCAAGGCGCTCGACCTCTATGACGCCTCCGACCTCACCTCCGGCTCGGACCGCACCATCCTGACCCTCCGCCAGCGGTACCAGGACGCGGTGAAGGCCCTCTCGACCGAAGCAATCGAGCTGCTCCGCGCCTGGCCGGACCGCCTGAAGGGGATCACCGACGCGCAGTACTCGTACGAGGTGCGCGGCAAGGCCGTCCAGGGTGACAACTACGTCGAGTCCCTCTCGCACCAGCCGATCCCCAAGATCGCCGCGCCGACGGCCCGGAGCTGGGCCGAACTGCTCCGGTTCCTGATGCGCGAGAACCTGCCGGGCTCCTACCCGTACACCGGCGGCGTCTACCCCTACCGGCGCGCGGGCGAGGACCCGACGCGCATGTTTGCCGGCGAGGGCACGCCGGAGCGGACGAACCGCCGCTTCCACTACCTGTCGGCCGGCCAGAAGGCCGCCCGCCTGTCCACGGCGTTCGACTCGGTCACCCTCTACGGCGAGGACCCGCACGCCCGCCCGGACATCTACGGCAAGATCGGCAACTCCGGCGTCTCCATCGCGACGCTGGACGACATGAAGAAGCTCTACTCGGGCTTCGACCTGCTGGCGCCGTCCACCTCCGTCTCGATGACCATCAACGGCCCGGCGCCGATGATCCTGGCCATGTTCATGAACACGGCCGTCGACCAGGCCGTGGAAAAGCACCTGCGCCAGGACAGCAAGCGCTGGGACGCGGCGCAGAAGCACATCGACGCGCTCTACAAGGACCGCGAGCGTCCCCGCTACAGCGGCGACCTCCCGGCCGGCAACGATGGCCTGGGCCTCGGGCTGCTCGGCGTGACCGGCGATGAAGTGGTCGATCCGGAGACCTACCAGCGGATTCGGACCGAGACGCTGGCCGCGGTCCGCGGCACCGTCCAGGCGGACATCCTCAAGGAGGATCAGGCGCAGAACACCTGCATCTTCTCCACGGAGTTCGCCCTCCGGATGATGGGCGACATCCAGCAGTTCTTCGTCGACAACAAGGTCCGGAACTTCTATTCGGTCTCGATCTCCGGCTACCACATCGCGGAGGCCGGCGCGAACCCGATCAGCCAGCTCGCCTTCACCCTGGCGAACGGCTTCACCATCGTCGAGTACTACCTGGCGCGCGGCATGAAGGTGGACGACTTCGCGCCGAACCTGTCGTTCTTCTTCAGCAACGGCATGGACCCCGAGTACTCGGTCATCGGCCGCGTCGCCCGGCGCATCTGGGCCCGCGCGATGCGGGAGCGCTACCACGCCTCCCCGCGCAGCCAGATGCTCAAGTACCACATCCAGACGTCGGGCCGGTCGCTGCACGCGCAGGAGATCCAGTTCAACGACATCCGGACGACGCTGCAGGCCCTCTACGCGCTGTTCGACAACTGCAACTCCCTGCACACCAACGCCTACGACGAGGCCATCACGACACCCACCGAGGAGAGCGTGCGCCGGGCGGTCGCGATCCAGCTCATCATCAACCGGGAGCTGGGGCTCAACTACACCGAGAACCCGTGGCAGGGCAGCTTCGCCATCGATCACCTGACCGACATGGTGGAAGAGGCGGTCTACAAGGAGTTCGAGGCCATCAGCGAGCGTGGCGGCGTCCTGGGTGCAATGGACACGATGTACCAGCGCGGCAAGATCCAGGAAGAGAGCCTCTACTACGAGCAGAAGAAGCACGACGGCAGCCTGCCGCTCATCGGCGTCAACACGTTCCTGCCCAAGGACCACGGCGGCGAGGTGGCGACGACCATCGAGCTCATCCGCTCGACCGAAGAGGAGAAGGGCCAGCAGATCGCCAACGTGGACGGCTACCGCCGCGTCCGCAACAAGGTGGTCCCGGCCGGGGACCGGTCACGGCCCGGCACGCTGGCGCAGCTCCAGCAGACGGCCCGGGAGCGGAAGAACATCTTTGCCAGCCTGATCGAGGCCGTGAAGTACAACTCCCTCGGCCAGATCAGCCACGCGCTCTACGAAGTGGGCGGCGAGTATCGCCGCAACATGTAGGCCGGTCCGGCGGTACGCCGACGGGTGTCAGCGCCCGTCGGCGGCCAGCGACAGCGCGACGAGTTCCTCGTCGTTCCTGGCGTAGATGTGCCGGTTGGCGTACGCCGGGTGGGACCAGTTGACCACGCCGAGCTTCCGCCGGTTGTAGGGCGGTGAGGTCGGGCGAATCAGCGGTGTCCGGCCCAGCTCCTGATACCCGGCCGGATCCGGCTTCACCAGCACCAGTTCCCCGCGATCGTTGTTGATGAACAGCCGGTCCCGGTGCCGCACGATCTGGGCCGAGGCCCACCGTGCCCGCTCCCCCGTCACGGCCAGCGTCTCCCAGACGCGCGCGCCCGTCGTCGCGTTGAGGCACCGGAACTGCCCGTAGCTGCAGATGCCATAGACGTGGTCACCCATGATCACGGGGGTCGTCACGACGCCGTGCAGCCCGTCGGTGTCGATCTCGCTCGCCCCCTTCCGCCGCCAGACGACCTCGGACGCCGCCCGGCGCGGGTCGAGCCGCAGCATCAGCGACCCGGTATAGAAGTTCGTGAAGAACAGGCGGTTCCCCGAGAAGACCGGCGTGGGCGCCGTCATCGAGTTGTCCGACTGGTAACCCTGCTCCCACAGCACCCGCCCGGTCACCGGATCGAGCGCGTAGACCGCGTGCGGCAGCCAGGCGATGAGCTGCCGGCGGCCACCCGCGGTGACGATGATTGGCTGCGAGACGCCGAGGTCACTCGAGGGGCCCGGGTTCAGCGCGCGCCACACCTCCTTCCCCGTCCGCTTGTCCAGGGCCACGACCATCGCGTTGCGCGGCCCGCCGACGAAGCAGATCAGGCGCTCCCCGTCCACCAGGGGTGACCCGGCAAAGCCGTAGTCCCAGGCCCAGGTCCGGCGGTCCACGCCGAAGTCGACCGCGTAGTCGCGGGACCAGAGCACGGTGCCGGACGCCGCACTCAGGGCCAGCAGGTGCCCGGCCGCGCCCAGCACGTAGACGCGGTCGCCGTCGACGGTGGGCGTCGCGCGGGGCCCGTTCGCCCAGATGATGCCGCCGTAGTCCACCCGCCACGTCCGCGTCCACAGCACGCGGCCGGACCGTTCGTCGACGGCGAGCGCCCGCTCGACGCCGCCGAAGCGGGCCCGGGACCCACCCAGCCCCTCGGCCC
>JAYQOZ010000033.1:7827-11957 GCA_038145035.1 Gemmatimonadaceae bacterium
CCTCGGCCCCGGCCGACTCGCCGTCCGCGAGAAAGTCCAGCACGAAGACCCGGCCCGCTGCCACCGCCGGTCCCGCGTAACCCACCTTGACCGGCGTGCGCCACAACACGGGCAGGCCGGCCGGCGGCAGAACCTCGACGATGCCGTCCTCACGCCAGACGCCGTCGCGGCCTGCACCTCGCATCTCGGGCCAGTCCTCCGCCAGGGCTAGCGCCGGTGGCAGGCAGCACAGCATCAGCAGGATGAGGCGTCGCATGGACCGGATCTTATGCCTCCGTCACGCGAACGACCGACGGACACCCCACGCTGACATGAACAACGAACATGTTGCATCGATCATGTAAATGCACATTCAAGTACATGCCGCACCGCGGCACAGCGCAGAAACAGGCCTGATTCTGGACATCGAGCCAGCCGCATCGACGGCAACCATCTTGCTCATTCAAGAAACTGAGGTGGCACATGGCAACGCCCCGTCGCAAAACGGCCGCCCCGGTCAGCGGCACCCCGCGGCGCCGCCGCGCGCTGCAGAACCGGACGGCGCCGGATCAGCAGGCCATCGCTCAGCGGGCCTACGAACTGTATCTGGCGCGCGGCGGCGCACATGGCCATGACTGGTTGGACTGGCTCACGGCCGAGCGCGAACTGTCGGGCGCCCCACCTGGCGAGATGACACCATGACCCTTCGACGGATTCAACTCGGCGCTCTCATCCTCATTGCACTTGCGGCCGCCACCATTCCGGCCGCGGCCCAGCACGCGGTCCCGCCGCACGCGGGCGTCTGGCACAGCGACAGCCCCTCCCGCGCGCTCGCCCCGGATGCCACGCACCAGTTGCTCGCCAGCCTTCGCCGCATCACCGGCCTGACCGGCATCGTCTTCGACGGGCATGGACGCCTCGACGCACACGGCCCGGCAAGCCCGAGGGGCTCCGCCCTCGCGGTCGACATCCTCAGGCGGGCGATCGCCTCGGCGGACATCTTTGTCCTCGAGAACCACTCCGCCTCCAACACTGTGACCTTCGGCCAGATCGAGCCGATGGACTACATCCCCGGCCCCGACGGCGCCCGCGTGCGGGTCTGGTGGATCCGGCTGGACTTCGAGGACTTCCGCACCATCCACGCACCCCGCCGGGTCCGGGCCGCGTTCGACCCCGGCTTCGTCCTCCTGCACGAGCTGCTGCACGCCCTGGGGCACCGTGACGGCCCTCCGGGCACGCTGGGCGAGTGCGAGGGCATCCTGAACGAGGTCCGTGCGGAACTGGACCTGCCCCTGCGTGCCACCTACGGCGCGACGTGGGTCTCCGACGGCCGTGGCGGCCCGGCGCAGGCCCGGCTGCTCTTTCACGACGCCGGCGCGGGCCGGGAGCGCCGCCCGATCGAGAGCCTGTTCTTTGTGCCGGGCCCCGGGCGTCAGCCTACCGAGCCGGCGGTGTCGCCGCGGTTGCCGGACGGGACAGGGGACGTCAATGCTGCAGTGGCGCTGCGGGCGGGTGTCCGCCGGCAGCCGTCCTAGCCTAGCGGCGGGCGATCTCGTCGACGATCTGCCGGGCCCGCGGCAGGCTGACGGAACACGCGGGATCCTCCACGCGGCACCGGGCCACGCTCATCCCGCATCCGCAGGTGCAGCCCTCCTCGTTGAGGGCCTGCAGGACCTCCCCGCGCTCTTCAGGCGTCAGGCCAGACAGATCCACGCCCGGAACCCGGCGCAGCTGCGACGCGTCGGCCAGCCCGAGCGGCTTGTCGGCGTCGACCCGCTCAATCGTGGTTTCGGGAGACAGCCCGGCCAGCACCCGGGCCTCACGCTCCGTGCGTACCGCGTTGAGCATCCCGTAGTACTTCTGGACCACGAGCCCGTCGCGGTCGACGATGTACGACGTGGGCAGGCTGGCCATCGGAGGGAACAGGCGCTCGAGGGCCGGCGTCACCATCGCCACCGGGTAGTTCATCTCGTGTGCGGTGACGAACGCCCGCACCTGGTCGGCGCCGATCTCGTCCATGGACAGGCCGAGGACGACGACGTGGTCGCGATACCGCTCCTGAAGCGCGATCAGGTCCGGGATCTCCGCCTTGCAGGGCGGACACCAGGTGGCCCAGAAGTTGACGATGACCCCCTTCCCCTTCAGGTCCGCCGTGCGGAGCGTGGTTCCCTCCAGCGTCTCGACCGCGAAGTCGGGCAGCGGCTTCGGATCCCGGTAGAACTGGACGACGCCGGGGTCCCCGTCGTCATGGGCGTGCGTGTGGCCGTCGCGGGCCACGGACGCCTCGCCTGGAGCGGAAGGCGGCCCCACGAGCCGCGCCGTGTACACGACCGCCGCCACCAGGGCCACCCCCATCATGCCGAGCAGAAACGCACGCCTGGGAGTCATCGCCACGCCTGCCCGGTTATACCAGACCCCTCCCGGCGCCACCAATCAGGTACCCTCGAGGGCATGTCAGCTTCGCGCGAACGCCTGCTTGCCATCCTCGGCGAGGTGGCCGACCTGTCCAAAGCCGCCGCGCTCGTCGAGTGGGACGAGCAGGTTTACATGCCGCCCGGCGGGGCCGAGACCCATGGTCAGATGGTGGCCACCATCCGCAAGCTCGCCCACGAGATGTTCGTGGCCGACGAGGTGGGCTCGCTCCTCGAGCAGCTGCGGGCGGATGCGGCCGGCGCCGACCCCGATTCGGACGACGCCAGGCTGATCGCGGTCACCACGCGGGACTACGACAAGGCCCGCCGCGTGCCCGCCGCCTTCGTGGCCGAACAGGCCCGCGTGCTCTCGGCCAGCCAGCAGGCCTGGATTCAGGCCAGGCAGGCGGACGACTTCCCGGCCTTCCGGCCACATCTTGAGCGGTTCCTCGATCTGAAACGCCGGTACATCGCGTTCTTCCCGCCCGCGGCGCACCCGTACGACACCCTGCTCGACGAGTTCGAACCCGGCACGACGACGGCCGACGTGCAGGCCGTGTTCGCGACGCTCCGGCCCAGGCAGGTCGCGCTCATCCGAGACCTCGGCGCCCGGCCACCCATCGACGACGCCTTCCTCCACGTGCCGTACGACGAGGGCGACCTCTGGGCCTTCAGCCGGGACGTGGTCACGGCCATGGGGTTCGACTGGAACCGCGGCCGCCAGGACCGGTCCACGCATCCGTTCGCCACGGGCATCGGGAGTGACGACGTCCGCATCACGTCGCGGCACACCCCGGCCGAGCCGCTCTCCCTCGTGTTCGGCTCGATGCACGAGGCCGGTCACGCACTCTACGAGCAGGGCCTCGAGCCCGCCTTCGCCCGGCACACGCTCGGTGCCGCCACCTCGCTCGGCATCCACGAGTCGCAGAGCCGCCTCTGGGAGAACATCGTCGGCCGGTCCCGTTCCTTCTGGTCGCACTTCTACCCGGCGCTGCAGCGCCGCTTCCCCGCGCAGGTCGGCGACGTGACGCTGGACCGCTTCTACCGGGCGATCAACCGGGTCCAGCCCTCCCTCATCCGGGTGGAGGCGGACGAGGCCACCTACAACCTGCATGTGATGCTGCGGGTCGACCTGGAAATCGGCCTCATCGAGGGCCGCCTCCGCGTGCAGGACCTGCCCGACGCGTGGCGCGCGGGCATGCAGGACTACCTGGGACTGACGCCCCCGGACGACCGGACGGGCGTCCTGCAGGACATCCACTGGTCCATCGGGGCCTTCGGGTACTTCGCCACGTACGCACTGGGGAACCTGATTTCCGCGCAGCTCTGGAACGCATTCACCGCCGGGCACCCGTCCCACGATGCCGACATCGCACGTGGGGACTTCTCCGCCCTGGCCGCGTGGCTCAGGGAACAGGTCCATCGCCCGGGACGGAAGTTCCTGCCGAAGGAGATCGTCGAGCGGGCCACGGGCGGCGGGCTCGACCCGGAGCCGTACCTCCAGTACCTCGAGTCGAAGTACCGGGCGGTGTACGAAGGCTGACCGCGCGGGCCAGGGTCAGTCCACGTTCGGGAGCGGAATCACCGCGGAGGAGGTGACGCCGAACTTCCGGAAGCGGCCGTAGCTGGCCTTGCCCCGCACCTCCGACCGCCGCATCGTGTAGACCTCGTCCATCTCGCGCGGCACCTCGACACCGAAGCGCTCGTCGAAGGCGAAGGTCGTCACGATCTGCGCGTGGA
>JAYQOZ010000034.1:0-4980 GCA_038145035.1 Gemmatimonadaceae bacterium
GGCGCCGCCCCGCTGCCCCGGCCGGAGGGGGGGGCGGGTTCGGGGGGGCGGAACCGCCGCACCCGCCGCCCGGCGCGCCAACTGCGCTGCGCCCAGAGCCCCACCACCAGCGCCGCGAGCCACAGCAATGCCGTCACGGACCCTCAGTACCGCGGCACCGCGGGGTCCACCTCGACGCTCCAGCGGTCGATGCCCCCGGTCACGTTCAGCACGCGCGGATGCCCGGCGGCCCGGAGATAGTCGGCGACCATCGCGCTTCGCGTCCCGTGGTGGCAGAGCACCGCAATCAGTCGGTCCTTCGGGAGCAGGGCCTGCTGCACGGGCACCATTCCCATCGGCAGGTGCTGTGCGCCGCGCACTGCGGCCGTGCGCAGTTCCCACTCCTCGCGCACGTCGAGCAGGAGGACCTGGCCGGCCGCGAGCCGCGGCGCGAGCTCCCGCGGCGTGATCTCCCGCGCCCCGTCGTCGAGGGCTGACAGCGGCGACGCGCCCACCTCGCCACAGAACGCGGCGTAGTCATCCAACAGCGCCGCTCGCTGCCGCGTGGCACACCACGGACAGTCGGGGTTGCGCGCCACCCCGACCTCGCGCATCCGCATCGCCAGCAGGTCCACGACCAGCAGCCGGCCGGCCAGCGTGTCGCCAATCCCGAGGATGAGCTTGATGGCCTCGGCCGCCTGCAACACCCCGAGCACACCGGGCACCACGCCCAGCACGCCGCCTTCCGCGCAGCTGGGCACGCTGCCCGGCGGCGGCGGCTCCGGATGCAGGCAGCGGTAGCAGGGGGCATCGCCGTGGTGCAGCACGGTCACCTGCCCCTCGAACCGATGCACGCTCGCCTGCACCAGCGGCTTTCCCTCAAGCACGCAGGCATCGTTGATCAGATAGCGCGCACTGAAGCGGTCGGTCCCATCGACGATGACATCGTAGTCCGCGACAATCCCGCGGGCGTTGTCGCGGGTGAGGGCGAGCTGCCAGGTGTCGAGGCGCACCTGCGGATTGAGCCGCTCGAGCGTCGCCCGGGCCGATGCCGACTTCGGCATGTCGATGTCCGGCGTCCCGTGCAGGATCTGGCGCTGCAGGTTGTGCACCGCGACCATATCGTCATCCACGAGCCCGAGGCGCCCGACGCCGGCCGCCGCGAGATACAGCGCGACGGGCGAGCCGAGCCCGCCGAGCCCGATCACGAGCACCGCGGCGTCGCGCAGGCGCTCCTGACCCGCCTCCCCGACCTGCGGGAGCGAGAGATGACGGGCGTAGCGCCGGCGTTCGTCGGACGAGAGCGGCATCGGGGCAAATATAGGCGAGGGGGCAGTGCGGCCCCTGGTCGACGCCGTCACTGCCCCCTCGTACACGCGGGAGTGGTCCCGGAACCGCCCCCACGCCTTCCCTTTGGACGCACAATGCCTCCCGAAGGGAACAGCTGCTACCGTCCGTCGCGCAGTGCGCGCGTCGCCCGCTCCAGCGCCGCGGTCGCCGCCTCGAAGCGCAGCGCGAGATCCTGCAGCTCCTGCGTCACGTCCATCATGCTGCCGTAGCGAATCGCCTCGTTCACCGACGGAAATACCATCGTGCCGTAGCCATTATCGACATCGGACGCGTATATGAGATTCCGATACCACGGGCGCGAACGCAAGCCCTCGGGCCGTGTCAGGGCGCGCTCCACGTCCCGCAGTGCCGCGTTGGTCGCGACCTGGCGCGCCGTCGGCAGCGGACCCGCCAGTGCGCTGTCCCGCGCGACGGCAAAGACGCCCGCGGCAGCCTCCATGCCGTCGAGGGCCGTCGCGAGCGGCTGGATCGACACCCGCGTACCCCAGCCGCGCCCGTCGAGCGCGCGGATCATCGGCGCGAGGTATTGCCGCAGCGTGCGCGCAAACTCCTCGTAGTCGTAGGGCAGGATGTCGGCGTTCGCCAGTCGCATCATCATCGCCGCGCCGATGCGCGCCGCGGTTGCGTGGTAGCGATAGCCCGGATCGCCAAAGCGCTCCATGAACGACCAGGAGTCGTAGTTGGAGTGATAGATGCCGTTCCCGCCGCCGAAGCCCCAGTCGCTGTGCGGAATGCCAAGGTGATTGTAGAAGCCGGCGAAGTCGGAGCCGCCGCCCGGATCACCCATCGCCGGCTCCTCGCCTGCGGCCACGCGCGCGCGGCGGCGCCATACGTCGTACACGGACCCCTCGCCGCCCGGATCGGGCACGCCGCGTGCCACGTCGCGCAGCACCGCGCGCAAGGAAGGGCTGCCACCGCCGCCGAAGGACGGCCCGCTCGCCGCGACATCCTGGTTGAGATACGCCACTGCGCCGCGCATCAGGCGCAGCGAGTCCTCTTCGACGTACTCCGTGCTGCCGACCAGGCCCCATTCCTCGGCGTCCCAGGTGGCAAAGACCAGTGTCCGGCGCGGACGCCAGCCAGCGCGCAGCTGCGCGGCGACGGCCCGCGCGGCCTCCACCACGCTCACGGTCCCCGACACGTTGTCCACCGCCCCCGGGCTCCAGGCATCGCGGTGCGCCCCGATGATCACGAGCTCATCGGGAAAGTCCGTGCCGCGGATCGTGCCGTAGGTGTTCCAGATCGGCTTGTACGCGGCGGTGGCGCTGTCGCTGAACACCTGCACGCGCGCCCGCACCGGGCCCGGACCCACGTGATAGCGGAACGGCAGCCCGCCCTGCCACGCGGCGGGAATGTCCGTGCCGCGCACGTCGCGCAGCAGTTCGATGGCGTTGCCGTACGAGAGCGGGAGCACCGGAATCCGCGGCACCGGCAGCGAGTCGAGGGGCCGCCGCGGCGCACCACGCACCGAGGCATAGCCGGGCGTGGTCGGGTCCCCCGCCCCGTTCATCACGCTGCCGCGCTGGACACCACGCGCGTTGCGGTACGGGCCCTCCGGATACACGTCGCCACGGACGTAGCCGTCGTCCGCGGGATCGGAATACATCAGGAGCGCCACTGCGCCGTGGCGCTCGGCCTCGCGCGCCTTGATGCCGCGGAATGACCGGCCGTAGCGCGCAATCGCCACCTTCCCGCGCACGCTGACGCCCAGCGCCTCGAGCTGCTCGTAATCCTCGATCAGTCCGTAGTTGACGTATACGACCTCGCCCGTGACGTCTCCCGTGCCGCTGTAGCCGTTGACGGTCGGGTACTCGGGATAGGCGAGCGTCGTCGGATCCTCCGCCAGCTCCCCCTCGCGCAGGTCGAGTCGCTGCGGGTCCGGCGAGACGCGCCACACGCCGTACTGCACCGTGTGCGGCAGCCAGACCTCGTACTCGCGGATCTCCGTGTCGAGGCCGGCCTCCCGCAACGCGGCGATGACCAGGTCGCGCGTGCGGGCCTGCGCCGGCGTCCCGGCAATGTGCGGGCGATCGGCGAGCGCACGGGCAAGGATCCGCGCGCGGGCCGTGTCGGGATGCGTCACCGCGGCGCGCTCGGCCCGGCGTTCGCCTTCAGCGCGCGCCGCGGTGTACCCGCGTAGCGACTGCGCGTGACCGGGCGCCGCCGGCGTCAAGGTGGCCACCGCAAACAGGACACCGACGCCCGTCCGTCGCCACGCGCGGAGGATGCGTCGCACAATCGTTGGCATCAGCGCGCTCGGGGTCAGAATCCGTGGACCGCGCGGCCAGCCGCCGCATCGAAGTCCTGCGTGGTCTTGTAGCGTTCAAAGCGGCCGTCGCCGGCCATCGCGCGCGCCTTCTGGCGCACGGCGTCCATCTCACCGGCGTGCAGCGGCGCGTAGCTCACCGCGAGCCGTGCCGTCTTGCGGAGCATCGCGCTGTCCGCAATGCCGCAGAGCACGGCGCTTACCGGCAGCGACCAGACATAGCGTAAGGCGTCCTCCGCCTTCACCACCCTGCAGCCCGGGATCGCGCCGCCGGCCAACGGCTTGGTGCCGATGACGGCGCCGCCGCGGCGAATGACCTCCGGCAGCACCTGCTTCTCGAAGGACCGATACGAGCCGTCGAAGGGATTAAGCGGCATCAGCACCACGTCCCAGGCGAAGCCGCGGGCCAGCAGCTTGAGCGCGATGTGCGGCGATTTCTCTCCGTGGAAGCCGATCCAGCGCGCCCGCCCCTGGTCGCGCGCCTCCTGCGCGGCGTCGAGGCCCCCGTGGTCGTACATCCATTCGGGATCGTTGTCGTAGATCACCTGGTGGAAGGACCAGAGGTCGATGCGGTCCGTCTTCAGCAGCGCCAGCGTGGCCTCCAGCTGCGCCATCGAATGCTTGTAGTCACGCAGGTAGGCCGCACACTGCCAGACCAGCTGCACCTTGTCGCGATATCCGTCCTTGAGCGCCATCGCGACCCAGCGCTCGGCGCGTCCATCGGCGAAACCGGGCGAGATCTCCAGCACGTTCACGCCGAGATCGATCGCTTCGCGGATCACCCGGATGGTCGCCTGCTGTCCGGCCTCGGCCAGGCGCCGGGTTCCGAGTCCAAGAATCGTGGTCGCGCCGCCCGTGCGGCTGATCGCGCGCTGCTCAAGTGGCGGTGGCGCTCGCATCGTGGGTCAGGGCGTGAGGGGAAGGGCGTGGCCGTCGAGGCGCTCACGCGCCCGGACGCCGATGTGTGTGGCGATGGTCGGGGCGATGTCCACCACGCGCGCCTCGCCCGCGCGCAGACCGGCGGGAATGCCGCTGCCCCAGAAGATGATGGGTACGCGGGCGTCGTAGTCGTGCGGCGAACCATGCGTGGCGTAGGTGACGCCGCTGGAATACGTAAAGGGCGTCATCGTCGCCACCGCGCGGACGGGACCGTCGGTCGCGAACATGTGCAGCCAGCGTCGCGCGATGCGGTCCTGCACGGTATCCGCCTCGGCCAGCGTGGTGATGAGGTCGGCGCGCAGGATGCCGTTGTACCGCCGCATCTCCTCCACCCACAGGGCGGCGTACGTGTCCGGGTCACGGCCCGCGCGCTCGAAGGCGTCGGGGTTCACCACGCGGAAGCCATCGTCAAAGATCACGGCCAGCGAGTCGACGCCGTCCTGTTG
>JAYQOZ010000034.1:4990-11864 GCA_038145035.1 Gemmatimonadaceae bacterium
CCGCCGGCGCACCCAGGACAGCGGACGCTCGAAGTCCACGCGCTGGGCCAGCATGTTGTCGTAGAACGGCGATCGCAGGTCGGGAAAGGGCGCGATGCCGTGATCCGCGGTCAGGACCACCAGCACGCGATCGAGGTCGCGCAGCACCCCGAGCGAGTCCAGGAACTGGCCGAGGTAGCGATCGAGGTGGAGGAGCTGATCGTGGATCTCGCGCGAGTCCGGCCCGAAGCGATGCCCGACCGCATCGGTGCTCGACAACGACACCGCGAGCAGGTCCACCCGGCGATTCGAGGTCCCGAGGGAGAGTTCGCGGACGCCGTCCAGCGCGAAGGCCAGGGTCAGCGAATCCATCCATGGCGTCGCCACGGCGCGCGCGGCCGCGGCGGCCGGATTGTCGGGCAGCCGATGCGGGAAGGTGACGTCGACCCCGTCGGCTTCGCGCGGAATGGAGTCCGGCGCCGAATATCGCTCCGGCGGCATGAATAGCGACCACGAGGCACCGGCCAACGCCTGCGGTCCGCCGCGGGCGTTGAAATCATTGACCCAACCCGGCACGGCCTCGCGATAGTAGGTGCTCGTGGTGAAGAGGCCCGGCGATGCGAACCAGTAGACCTCGGTCTTCGCGCGACCCATCGGCAGGATCGCGCCACGATCCTTGTAGGAGACGCTGAGCGCGCGCGACGATGCGTCGGCGACGCGCATCCAGTCGTAGAGCGCGGTCCCGCGAAAGCGGTACGGCGAAGCACCCGGACCGGAGCCAACAAGCAACGGTGCCTCCGGCGTGTTCACGCCCTGCGAGTTGCTCGCGATGCCGGTGTGCACCGGGAAGCGGCCGGACAGGATGCTCGCGTGCCCCGGCGCCGTTTCCGTGATGGCGTGGTCCTGCACGCCGCGCGGCCAGACCGCGCCCTCATCCAGCAGCCGCCGCAGCCCAGCGCTGAACGTGGATCCGTAACGTTCGAGATAGTCGCTGGCGAACTGGTCGACGGTCAGGACGACCACGAGGGCCGTCCCGCTGCCCGCCGCTGTTGGGCGACGGCCCGCGGGTGCGGCGCCGCAGGCCAGCGCGCCGACGAGGACGGCGGCGATACCGACCCATCCAACGACACGGATCCAGCGTGGGGAATAGCGCATCGGGCGGTACGTTGCGTGCTGGAGCGGCATCGCACCAGAGGGGACGGTTATCCGATGGCCGCCTCGAGCGTCGCCAGCCCCTCGGCGAGGTCCGCGCGCGTGACCACCAGCGGCGGCAACAGGCGCAGCGTGTGGTCCCCGGCCGGCACCAGGATCAGCCCCCGATCGAGCGCGGCGGCCACGACGTCCTTGGCCGGCGTGGTGACGTCCACGCCCCACATCAGGCCACGGCCGCGCACGGCGCGCACTTTCGGCGAGCGGGCCTCGAGGGCCGAGAGCTGGTCGCCGAGCCACTGCCCCTCTCGGGCCACGTGCGCGAGCAGCGCCGGGTCGCGCAGACGGTCGAAGACGTGGTTGGCGACGTGCGACACGAGCGGACCGCCGCCAAAGGTGGTGCCATGGTCGCCGGGCTGGATCGTGTCCGCGATGCGCTGCGTCACGAGCACGGCGCCCATCGGCAGGCCCGCCGCCATCGGCTTTGCGATGGTGAGCATGTCGGGCTCGATGCCGCACTGCTCGTAGGCAAAGAAGGTCCCGGTGCGGCCGTAGCCACACTGGATCTCGTCGAGGATGAGCAGCGCGCCGCGTTCCTGCGTCAGGGCACGCAGCTCCCGCAGGAAGCCGCTGTCGAGCACCCGTACGCCGCCCTCGCCCTGGATCGGCTCCACGATCACGGCGGCGGTCTGTTCGTCCGTGATGACCTTGGCGAGTTCATCGATGTCACGCTCGTGGATGTGGATGCCCGCGGCCAGCGGCCGGAACGGATTCCGGTACTGGGGCCGGTCCGTGGCCGCGACGGTGCCGAAGAGGCGCCCGTGGAAGGCGCCGCGCAACGCGATGATCTCGTGCTTGAACGGGCCGCCGACGTGGCGCGCCCAGCGCCGGGCGAACTTGAAGGCGCCCTCGTTGGCCTCCGCCCCGGAGTTGCAGAAGAACACGCGATCCGCGAACGAGGCCGCCACCAGCTTCTCGGCCAGGCGCTCGCCGGGCTCGGTGCGGAACAGGTTGGACGTGTGGATCAGTCCCGTCGCCATGCCCTCCTGCATCGCCTGGCGCACGCCCGCGTCGTCGTACCCGAGTGCGTTCACGGCGATGCCGGACGCGAAGTCGAGGTAGGCCTTGCCGTCGGCGTCATAGAGCCGCACGCCGGCGGCCCGCACCAGCTCCATCGGGGCGCGGCGATAGGTAGCGAGCAGGGCGTCGGTCATGGCACGGGTGGCGGCAGTCACGGGACATCCCGGGAAACGGAGGCGGCGGAGACAATGGTCGTGCCAGCGTCGATGTCGGCGATCGCGTCGAGGGTGCCGATGCGCACGGCTCCGACGCCGGCGTCGATGGCGGCGAGTGCGGCCTCCAGCTTGGCCAGCATCCCGCCCTGCACCACACCCTGTCGTTCCAGGGCGGCGACGGCGGCGCGGTCCAGTCGCGAGACGACCCGCCCGTCGTCCAGCACGCCCGCTACGTCGGAGACAAACAGCAGCTCGTCGGCGCGGAGCGCGACGGCAATCGCCGTCGCCGCATCGTCGCCGTTGACGTTCAGGCCCTCGCCCGCCGCGCTCTCACGGTCACGCGCCAGGGGCGAGACCACCGGCAGCCACGCCGCGGCCAACAGCGACTCGAGCAGCGCAGGCGTGACCGAGAGATCGCGGCCGACTCGCCCGAAGGCCGGATCCACGACACGCCCCGTGACAAGCGCGCCGTCCTCGCCGCTGATGCCGACGGCGCGGACGCCGGCCGTCACGAGCTGCGAGACGAGCCGCTTGTTCACCGTGCCCGAGAGCATCATCCGCACGACGTCGAGGTCCGCCGTGCTGGTGACGCGACGGCCGCCGATGAACTGGGGTTCGAGGCCGAGGCGCCGCTGCATCGCGGACACCTCGTCGCCGCCGCCATGCACCACCACCACGGCGTCCGACGCGACGGCCGCGCGCAAGGCACCCGGGAGGCGTGCGTCGGTCTGGGCGCGGCCTCCAAGCTTGATGACACGGGTGCTCACGACAGCAGCCCTGCGGTCTCGTCGAGGCCGAGCATCAGGTTCGCGTTCTGGACGGCCTGTCCCGCAGCGCCCTTCACGAGATTGTCGATGGCCGAGAAGACCTGCAGCGTCGGTACGCGGACGTCCTGTGCCGTGCGCACGGCAATGCGCGCCACGTTGCGATGCTGCACCTGTCGCAGTTCGGGCAGCGCCTCGCGCAGTTCGATGAACGGCTCATGGGCGTAGCGCCTGCGGAAGGGCGCCAGCGGATCCGCCAGGGGCGCCGCAAGCGGCACGGTGATCGTCGCCAGGATTCCGCGGGCCGTGGGCAGCAGGTGCGGCGTGAAGAGCAGGTCCACGTCGGCGCCGAGCAGCCGTGTGGCGGCGCGCATCTCGTGCAGATGGCGATGGGTATTCCCCACCCCGTAGGCACGATAGTTCTCCGTCACCTCGCCGAAGAGCAGATCCAGGCGTGGCGTCAGCCCGGCACCCGTGACACCGCTGGCGGCGTTGACCTGCACCGTACCGCCCGGTGCCACGAGCCCGGCTTCGAGCAGCGGGAGAATGCCGAGCAGCGTGGCCGTGGGATAGCAGCCGGGATTCGCGAGAACATCGGCACCGCGCACGGCGGCGCGCTGCCATTCCGTGAGGCCGTAGGGAATTCCATCGCTGGCGCCGTTACCAATGCGGAGATCGGTGGAGAGGTCCACGACCCTCGCGCCCGCCTCGCGCGCGCGCGCGACCCATTCCCCGCTCGCCCCATGCGGCAACGACGAGAACACGAGCGCTGCCGACGCGAGCGGCGCATCCTCGGCGGCCACGAAGGTCGTGCTGACGCCGTTGGGAAGCTCGAGGCGCTCGCCCCGCTGGGCATTTGCGGTCGCGAACGCCAGCGATAGCCCGGGGTGCTGCGCGACGATGGCGCAGAGCTCCCGGCCCGCGTACCCCGAGGCGCCCAGCACCCCCACTGGAATCTTATGCACGATTAATGCATACTAATGCGACCCCATCCTGTCAATCGCTTTCAGCCCGCCGGGCCGCGCGCTACTCTCCCGTCCGTCTTCCATCCCCATCCTGCCGTGACTACCGGAAAGCGCGAACGCCAGCAGGCCATCCTTGAGCTGATTGGCACCCGCGAGATCGGGAGCCAGGAAGAACTTCGGCAACTGCTGCGCCGCGGCGGGCTCGAGGTGACGCAGTCGACCCTGTCGCGCGACCTGCGCGATCTTCGCGTGGCGCGCGTGCCCTCGCCCGAGGGGGCGCGGTATGTCGTCGGCGACGCGGGGGCGGATGACGGCAGTCGTGCACCACTCGCCGCGATCCTGCCGCAGCTCTTCCTGCGACTCGAGGGCGTCGGGCCCCTACTGGTGCTGCGCACGGTGATCGGTGGCGCGCAACCGGTGGCTTCCGCCATTGACGCCGAGGCGTCCAGCGATGTTCTCGGCACCATTGCGGGCGACGACACCATCCTGATGATCTGCCGCTCTGAGCAGGCCCGCGAGCGCGTCTCGCGGCGACTGGCAGCTCTCGCCCGGCGCTAGGCGCCGAGGTCCTGCCTTGTCTCCTTTTCTGCGCATACTTATGCGAATTTTGCTCGAATTTGGCTTCCCTGCCCCTCACCAGACCCGTTTCGTCGCCGCCGGCCGCGCCGGGGGTGTGTCGTGAGTGGGTCCAGCGGGGGACACAAGCTCTGGGGTGGGCGCTTCGCCGGGGGACCTGCCCCGGAACTCGAGGCGGTGAACCGGTCAATCGGAACCGATATCCGTCTGTGGCCCTTCGACATACGCCTCTCGCAGGCGTGGGCTCGCGGGCTGGCGACCGCAGGTGTCTATACGTCAGCCGAGGCGGATGAGGTGGTCTCGGGCCTGGAGCGCGTCGGCGCGCGCATTGAAGCCGGCGAGTCGCCTTTGCCCGGCGATGAGGACGTGCATACGTTCGTGGATCGGCTGCTGCACGAGGAGGCGCCGGGTACTGCCGGCCGCCTGCACACGGGCCGCAGCCGCAACGACCAGGTCGCCACTGATACCCGCCTGTGGACCATGGATGCGCTCGTGCGCATCGACACGCTGGTGCGGACACTGCAGGAGGCCATGCTGGCACAGGCCACGGCGCACCAGGGCACCTTGATGCCCGCCTACACGCATCTGCAGCGCGCGCAGCCGGTGTCAGTGGCGCACTGGATGCTCTCGCACTTCTGGCCGCTGGCGCGCGACCGCGAGCGCCTCGCGGCCGCTCACCGGCGGGCGGCAGTCATGCCGCTCGGCTCCGGCGCGATTGCGGGGTCTGCCTTTCCCGTGCCGCGCGAGCAGATCCGGAAGGCGCTGGGATTCGACTCGATCTCCGCGAACTCCATCGACGCCGTTGGCGATCGCGATTTCATTGCGGAGTCGCTGTTCGCCCTCACCATGCTCGGGACGCATCTCTCACGTCTCGCCGAGGATCTGATCCTGTTCGGCTCGAGCGAGTTTGGCTTCGTGCGGTTCGGCGATGCGTTTTCTACCGGCTCGTCCATGATGCCGCAGAAGCGGAATCCCGACGCCCTCGAGCTGGCGCGTGGGTCTGGTCCGCGGATGCTGGGTGCCCTGGTGGCGCTCGTGGGCACGCTTAAGGCATTGCCGAGCGGTTACAACAAGGATCTCCAGGAGGACAAGCGGGCGCTGTTCGACGCTGCGGATGGCATGGAGCTGTTGCTGCCGGCCGTAACCGGTTCGCTTGCCACGCTGCATTTCAACGGCGACGCGATGCGGCGAGCGGTGTCCGGGGCCATGATGGCGACCGATCTGGCGGACTATCTCGTCAGGAAGCGCGTCAGCTTCCGGGACGCCCACGGGGCCGTGGGGCGGCTTGTGCGAGAGGCCGAGGAGGCTGGTGTCGATCTTTCCGCGCTCCCAATGGCATCATTTGCGGCTGCTCACGAGGCCTTCGGGCCAGATGTTCTGGACGAGTTGCAGCCGCAGCGCTCTGTTTCGCATCGAAACGTGGCTGGCGGAACTGGCCCTGAGGCTGTTGCGGCTCAGCTTTATGCGGCTCGAGCCATTATGAGCTAACCTTCTGATATTGATGCGTTTACAATATTATTATTTTGTTTAAGCTATATTTTAGGCTGCCGGGGTATCCATTCCGCTATAGCCTGTTGAGGTAGACCTCGCCCTCCTTGCGTGGCAAGCAATCATACGTAAAACACAGGCAGGCCTGCCAGCGTTCACCTGGGCACATACCCAGCCTCAAGACCGGATCGAGGAAAAATACTGGCGAACATATATCTGGACTTTCCGTTCCAGATCGCGAATATTGAATATCCTCAAAGAAAAGGATATTTGAGAGCCCTCACTACAGCAACTGCCGCGGCCGTTCTGGGCGTCGATCGCAAGACCTTCGATAACCTTGTGGTACGCCTCGGTCCGGACATCCTGCCGCCTGGACGCCAGGGCGTCGAGCGGCGCGTGCCTGTTGCGCTTGTCGAGGAGCTCATGCTTTGCCTCGAACTGACTGCCGGCCTGGCACTTCCGGCCCGGCAGGCACTGACCATTGCCAGGCAGCTAATGGGGCGTGCCGATGGTGTGCCGGGTCACGCGGTTCCGGTCACAGGCCACGTCCAGGTGGGACCGTTCATCCAGCTCGGGGCTGACCTCCACGCCCTCCGCGAGGAATCCCAGCGCCGTTGCGAGGAGGCGATTGAAAGCGTGGTCCGCCGTCCTCGCGGGCGTCCCCCGCGGCGGCGGCGTCCCATCCTCCGAGACCTCGGCGACGCGTAGGCCATACGAC
>JAYQOZ010000035.1:0-11301 GCA_038145035.1 Gemmatimonadaceae bacterium
CCTCCCCCGCGGCGACGCGAGCAGCATGTTCGGGGCGAGCTTCGGCAACAAGGCGGTGCCGAACTTCACGCCCGTCAGCGACCAGATGCTCCTCAACCCGCCGCCGGGCGACTGGCTGCACTGGCGGCGCACGCTGGACGGCCAGGGCTACAGCCCGCTCAAGGAGATCACGCGGGACAACGTGGCCTCACTGCGGATGGCCTGGTCGGTCGTGATGCGGGAAGGCAACAACGAGGCGACACCGCTGGTGCACGACGGCGTCATGTACCTGATCAATCCCCAGAACGTGATCCAGGCCATCGACGCCGCGACCGGCGACGTGATCTGGGAGTACCAGAACAAGTACCCGCGCAACGCCATGACGCTCGGGGGCGCCACCCGCAACATCGCCATCTACCGGGACAAGCTCTACATGGCGACCTATGACGCGGCGATCGTGGCCGTGGACGCGCGGACGGGCAAGGAAGTGTGGAAGACCGTGAAGGCCGACTGGAACCAGGGCTACACGCACACCAGCGGGCCGGTCATCGCCAACGGCGTCGTCGTCAGCGGCATCAACGGCTGCGAGAAGTACAAGAAGGAAGGCTGCTTCATCACCGGCCACGACCCGGAGACGGGCCGGGAGCTGTGGCGGACGCAGACAATCGCCCGGCCCGGTGAACCCGGAGGCGAGTCCTGGGGCAACCTCCCCGTCGAGCTGCGCGCCGGCTCGGACGCCTGGATCCCCGGCAGCTACGACCCGAAGCTCAACCTCTTCTACATCGGCACGGCACAGGCCAAGCCGTGGGTGGCCGCCAGCCGCGGCATGAGCGCCAAGGACGCCGCGCTCTACACGAACTCGACGCTGGCCCTGGACCCGAAGACCGGGAAGATCCAGTGGTACTTCCAGCACGTCCCGGGCGAGTCGCTCGACATGGACGTGGTGTACGAGCGGATGCTCGTTGACGTCGGCGACCAGCAGGTGGTGCTGACCACCGGCAAGGACGGCATCCTCTGGAAGCTGGACCGGAAGACCGGCAAGTACCTCGACCTCACCGAGACGGTGCACCAGGACGTCTACGAGCGCATCGACCGGGTGAACGGACGCGTGCAGTACCGGCCGGACATCCTGGAGGCGAAGATCGGCGACGTCGTCTCGAGCTGCCCGGGCAACTTCGGCGGGCACAACTGGCAGGCCGCCGCCTACAGCCCGGAGGCGGGGGCGCTCATCATGCCGCTCCAGCAGGCGTGCCAGAAGCTGGCCGGCGGCAAGGTGGAGTTCAAGGAAGGCGCCGGCGGCATGGGCGCCGGGCGCGGCGGCGGCTCGTTCGAGATGCCGGGCACCAACGGCATGACCGGCAAGCTCGGGGCCTGGGACGTGAAGACGCTCAAGGAACTGTGGAGCGTCACGCAGCGCCCGATCTTCCTGACGGCCGCGCTGACGACAGGCGGCGGGCTCGTCTTCGTGGGCGACCTCGACCGCTACTTCCGCGCCTACGACGTGAAGACGGGCCAGGTGCTCTGGCAGACGCGCCTCGGAGCGCCGGTGCAGGGCTTCCCGGTCACCTTCACCGCCGGCGGCCGGCAGTATGTGGCCGTCACCACCGGCGTGGTCGTGATGAAGGCCCTGACCGGATCCCTGACACCGGACGTGTACCAGCCGAGCGGCGGTAGCCAGCTGTATGTGTTCGAGCTGCCGGCCCGGCGGTAAGCTCTCGCGCAGGAGGCATTGATGCACAGGCTGTTCGTGCTCGTTCTCGGCGTGGCGGCTGTCTCGGCCGTCACGCTGACGGCACAATCGTGGAAGCCGTCACGGCTGGCGGACGGCCAGCCCGACATCGCCGGCTACTACAACATGGCGGGCATGGCCGGCAGCGGCGGGCTCCACATCGAGAACACCATCTCGGTGATGAGCGGCCGGCCGTCGAAGGGCGTCGTGCTGGATCCGGCCGACGGGATGATTCCGTACCTGCCATGGGCGCGGGTCCGCCGGGACGAGGTGAACAAGGACCTGACGTCGCCGAACGTCGCGCAGGTGGACACGCGCAACCGCGGGTGGCCGGACGGCGTGCCGCGGATCAACTTCTACTTCGTGAACCCGTTCCAGATCATCCAGACGACGGACGCGGTGGTGTTCCTGTACGAGGCCCAGCACGAGTTCCGCTACGTGCCGCTCGACGGGCGGCCGCAGCCCGACAAGGCCATTCAGCTGTGGATGGGCAGTTCAAGGGGGCACTGGGAGGGCAACACGCTGGTCGTCACGGCGACCAACCACTACGACCGGGTGCGGCTCTCGGTGGCCGGGGACTTCGCGTCGAAGGATCTGAAGGTGACCGAGCGCTGGACGTGGCTCGACCGGGACACCATCGACTACAAGGTCACCTTCGAGGATCCGAACGTCTTCTCCCGGCCGTGGACGGCCGGCATCCCCATCAAGCGGGTGACGGAGCCCGGGTTCGAGCTGATGGAGTACTCCGGCGTGGAGGGGGATCGGGATGCCCACCTGATGGTGGACATCCCGGCGAGCCAGGACGAGCCGGACGGCTCGAAGTAGGCCTAGTAGCGGTAGTGGTCGGCCTTGTACGGGCCGTCCACCGGCACGCCGATGTACTTCGCCTGCTCGGGCGTGAGTGTGGTGAGCTTGACCCCCAGCTTCGACAGGTGGAGGCGGGCCACCTTCTCGTCCAGGTGCTTCGGCAGCACGTAGACCTTCTTCTCATACCGCGCCGTGTTGCCGTAGAGCTCGAGCTGCGCGATCACCTGGTTGCTGAAGCTGGCCGACATCACGAAGGACGGATGGCCGGTCGCGCAGCCCAGGTTAAGCAGGCGCCCCTCGGCCAGCACGAGGACGCTGTGGCCGTCGGGGAACACGAACTCGTCGAACTGCGGCTTGATGTTCACGCGCGTCACGCCGCGCTTCTTCAGGCCGGCCATGTCGATCTCGTTGTCGAAGTGGCCGATGTTGCCGACGATGGCCTTGTCCTTCATCTTCGCCATGTGGTCGACGGTGATGATGCCCATGTTGCCCGTCGCGGTGATGAAGATGTCGGCGGCCGAGACGACCTCGTCGAGCGTCGTCACCTGGTAGCCCTCCATCGCCGCCTGCAGCGCGCAGATCGGGTCGATCTCGGTGATGATGACGCGCGCGCCCTGGCCCTTGAGGGCCTGCGCGCAGCCCTTGCCGACGTCACCGTAGCCGAGGACGACCGCCACCTTCCCGGCCAGCATCACGTCGCTCGCGCGCAGGATGCCGTCGGTCAGCGAGTGCCGGCAGCCGTACAGGTTGTCGAACTTGCTCTTGGTCACCGAATCGTTGACGTTGATGGCCGGGAACAGGAGCGTGCCGGCCTGCATCATCTCGTAGAGCCGGTGGACGCCCGTGGTCGTCTCCTCGGTCACGCCCTTGATGGCAGCGGCCACCTTCGTCCAACGGCCGGGGTTGGCCTGCTGCTGCGCGCGGAGCAGGTCGAGAATCACGCCCCACTCCTCCGGGTCGCTGGCCTCGTCGAACGCGGGCACCTTCCCCGCCTTCTCGAACTCCACGCCCCGGTGGATCAGCAGGGTCGCGTCGCCGCCGTCATCGAGCAGCATGTTCGGCCCGGAGCCGTCCGGCCACATGAGCGCCTGCTCCGTGCACCACCAGTACTCCTCGAGCGTCTCGCCCTTCCACGCGAACACCGGCACGCCCCGCGGCGCCTCTGCCGAACCGGCCCGGCCGGCCACGACGCCGGCCGCAGCGTGGTCCTGGGTCGAGAAGATGTTGCAGCTGACCCACCGCACGTCCGCGCCTAGTTCGACCAGCGTCTCGATCAGCACGGCGGTCTGGATGGTCATGTGCAGCGAGCCCATGATCTTCGCGCCCTTGAGCGGGAACTGGCCCCTGTACTCGGCGCGGATCGCCATCAGGCCCGGCATCTCCTGCTCGGCCAGCCGGATCTCCTTGCGGCCCCACTCGGCCAGGCCCAGGTCCGCCACCTTGTACGGCGGCCGGCCCGCCTTCGCCGCCTCATCGAACGCGTGCATCGTCTCGGCTACTGCTGCCATTCGTCTTCTCCTCTGTCGTCGTGTGTGACTGCATACGCCGGGTGACGGCCGGCGTCCGTGGTACGTCCTCGGCGGTGTGCGCCGGCGCCCGGCGCGTGGCCACCGCCACGAAGAGCGCCGGCCCCCGGGCGGCCCGGTCCACCGGCAGCGGCCCCACGCGCGCCCCGTCAAACCCGGCGGCGTCGAGCAGCTTCGTCATGTGCTTCGTCGAGAAACCCAGCCAGACGTGGCCCATCCCCTGCCGGTACTCGGCGCGGTCGTGCGGCAGCATGTCCACGATGAGCACCCGGCCGCCCGGCTTCACCACGCGGGCCACCTCGGCCAGCGCGCGGCCAGGGTCCGGAACGTGATGCAGCACCAGCGACAGCAGGGCCAGGTCCAGCTCTCCGTCGGCCAGCGGGAGGGCCTCGAGGCCGCCGCGCTTGACGGCAACGTTCCGGACACCGGCCAGGCGCGAGCGCGCCGCGTCGAGCATGTCCGGTGAATCATCCACCGCCACGACCGTCCGCACCCAGGGCGCGAGGGCAGCCGCCATCTGGCCGGTCCCGCAGCCCAGGTCGCCGACCACCGCGTCCGGGGGCAGCAGGGGAATGAGCGCGGAGAGATGGAAGACCGCGCCGAAGAGTTCCTCGCGCACGCGGTCCCACTGCCCCGCGGCCGTGGCGAAGAAGGCCTGCGAGCGCTCCCGGCGCCGCGCGAGGACTTCCTCCAGCCGGCGTGCATCGTGACTGGCAGCCGGCAGCGAGCCCAGTTGCTCCCTGAGGATGGGCCAGAGGCGACGGGCGGCCGCGTCCAGGGCGTCAGCAGGCACCGAGTACAGGCGGCTCGTGCCGTCGCGGCGGGAACTGAGCCAGCCGTCGTCCGCCAGCAGCTTGAGGTGCCGGCTGACGCTCGACTGCGGCATCTGAAGCACCTCACACAGCTCGGATACCGTCAGTTCCTGGTCCTCCAGCAGCCGGACCACGCGGCAGCGGACCGGGTCACCCAGGGCGGTGAGGTGGTCGAAGATGGGGGCCCGGGCGGCTGACTGCATCCGTAAATCCGGATGAAGTGTTACATGGCACTGCGCGGCTGGTCAAGGCGCGGCCTGGCCGGAGGGGAGCCGGACTACGCCCCGGGTTGGGCCTGCGCGCGGCCGAACACGCCGTCAGCAAAGAGCGCCGTGACCGCCTCGACCAGGGCGCGGCGGTCGGCCCGGCCGTCGCGCCCCCGGAACCGGCCGCTGAGCCAGAGGGCCGCAAGGCCGTGCACGATGGACCACGCCCCGACCGAGACCACGCGTGGATCGGCCACCAGTTCCCCCGCCGCACTGGCGGCCGCGAGGATCTCCTGCAGCCGGTTGAGCGACCGGCCGACGGCCTGCTGGTACGCGGGCACCTCGGTGTCCAGCTGCCCGGAGAACATGATGGTGAACAGTTCCGGGTTGTCGATGGCGAACAGCACATAGGCCACGCCCGTCGTCTGGAGGGCGTCCCGGTGGCTCGTGGCCGAGGCCGCAGCCTGGTCCACCGCGTCCGCCAGCTTCGTGAAGCCGATGACGGCACACGCGGTCAGCAGGCCGGCCTTGCTGCCGAAGTGATGGGCCGGGGCCGCGTGGGACACGCGCGCCCGGCGGGCCACCTCCCGGATCGACACCGCGTCCACGCCCTCGCGGCGCACGATGGAAAGGGTCTGATCGATCAGCGTGGCCGGCAGGTCACCGTGGTGGTACCCGCGCCGCGGGGTCCCCCGCGCGCCACGCTGCCGCCCTTCGGGGCCCGTCGAATCGCCGCCCAATCTTGACATTGTCTAGATGGCCCCCTAGACTCGGTCAGGGTCCGCTTCAGACTCCGTCATTCTGCCCCAAGGACTGCCCTGCATGCGACTTCCAGCACGGCCCGCCACCGAGGCACGCCGAATCGTCGAGCTCAGCCGCCAGTTGTCCGAGGTCCGCCTGAATCAGGGCATTCCGATGGGGACGCTGGCGCGCACGCTGGGCTGCTCGGTGCCCCACCTGGAGCGGATGGAAACGGGACGCACGGCCCTCTCGGCCGCCGCACTCGTGGAGTGGGTTCTGGCGCTCAACCTGGATCTCGCCGTGCAGCCCCGGCGCGGGTGGCCCGGGCGCGACGATCGCCCGGCGGAGTCTGGAGACGCCCGCCTGGCGGAGGCCTTCCGGTCGGCCGACGACCGGACACGGGAAGCCGTGGCCGTGATGCTGGGGCTCGATCGACCGCCGGCGCCCCCGGTGCGCCTGACCCGCACCGGGCGTCCACCGGCAGCCAGGCCGGCGCCCCGATCGCTGCGGCTGACGATCGACCAGATCGACCAGCTTCGGCGATCGCCGGTGCCCTTTACCGGCAACCGGGTTGTCACGGCCCTGAAGCTGGCCGACGCCACCATCACCCAGCTGGCAGCCGAGGCGTGCCTCCGCTATTCCCGCGTCACGCGCATCGTGAACGGGCGGGCGCGAACCGTGCCCGCCAGCTATGCGGCCGAGATCGCCGCCTGCTTCGGGTGCGTGCTGCATGACCTGTTTCCGCCCGGCGCACTCTACCCCACGGCTGGCACCGGCGAGACGCAGCCGGCCGGGGCGGGCGTCCGCGCCGCCGGCTGACGCCCACGTGGGCTACCCCAGCTCGGCCTCGAGGCGGGTGACCAGCGCGTCCAGTTCGCGCGAGACGGCGCGGACCGTGTCCGGCTGCGTCAGGTCCACGCCGGCCCGCTGCAACAGCGCAATCGGGTAGTCGCTCCCGCCGGCCTCCAGGAGCGCCAGGTACCGGCGGACCACGCCGGCCCGGGTCGCCGGGTCCCCGCTCCGCAGGTCCTGCATCAGGCGCGCCGTGGACGCGAAGCAGGTCGAGTACTGGTACACGTAGTACGGCGTGCTGAAGAAGTGCGGAATCCGCGACCACGTCACCCGCGAGAGCGCCTCCTCATCGAGCGCGTCGCCGTAGTAGTCACGCAGCAGGTCCGCGTAGATGCCGTTCAGGACGTCCGCCGTAATCGGCTCGTCGCGTTCGACACGCTGGTGGGCCCGCAGTTCGAAATCGGCGAAGAGCACCTGGGTAAAGAAGGTCCCCGCGATGCTGTCGATCGCGTGCTGCAGGAGCACGATCCGCTCCTCGCGCGAGGTGGCGCGGCCGAGCATGAAGTCGAGGAACAGCGCCTCGCTGAGCGTGGACGGCACCTCGGCCACGAAGATCTCGTAGGCGGCGTACCGGAACGGCTGCGCCCGGTGCGCGAGGACGGTGTGCATCGAGTGCCCCATCTCGTGCGCCAGCGTGAACACCGCGTCCAGCGTCTCGTTGTAGTTCAGGAGCATGAACGGATGCGAGCCGTAGACCGGGGCGGAGTACGCCCCGCTGCGCTTGCCGGCATTCTCGAAGACGTCGATCCAGCGCCCGTCGAAGGCCTCCCGGACCAGCCGCTGGTAGTCCGGGCCGAGCGGGGCCGTCGAGGCCACCACCCAGTCCGTCACCGTGTCGTAGGGATAGCGGACGTCGTGCTCGACGAGGGGCACGGCCGTGTCGAAGAGCCGGTACGTGGCGAGCCTCAGCACGCGCCGGCGCAGCTGATGGTAGCGCCGCAGCGCCCCGGTCCCCGCACGACCCTCGTCGATGAGCGTCGTCACCACGGACGTCGGGATGTTGTTGCCGTGCAGCGCCCCGTCGAGCGCGGTCGCGTAGCCGCGGGCGCGGGAATGGAACCAGTCCCGCTGCAGCCCCCCGTCGTAGCGCGCCGCGAAGGTGTTCCCGGCCTTCGCGAACATGCCGTGGAAGGCCCGGTACGCGGCTTCCCGGTCCGGCTGGTGCCGGTTGGTCTCAAGCAGCGCCCGGTACCGCCCGTAGCTCAGCGTCACCTGCTCGCCTGAGGCCAGTGTCAGCGTCGGGAAGTCGGCGTCGGCGGACGTCAGGGCCGCGTAGGCTTCGTGCGGCGCCCCCGAGAGGCGGCCCGAGAGCGACAGCAGCCGCTCGCCCTGCTCGTCCAGGACGTGTTCCTGGGAGTGGTACAGGCTCTCGACGGCGAAGCGGTAGACGCCAAGGCCCTCGTGCGTGTCCAGCCAGCCCCGCACCGTGGCCTGGGGGATCGCCAGGAGTTCAGGATTGAACCAGGCCACGGCCTGGGCGTGGCGGGCGAACAGGATCTGCACCTGCTGGCGCCGCGCCGCGATCGCATTGTCCCGCTGGTCCTCATCGTGGTGGAGCGAGGCGAAGTACCAGACCTTGTACATCAGGGCCTCGACCTCGTCCTGCGCCGCAAGGGCCGCCAGGAGGATGGCCGGCCCATCGGCGAGCGTGCCGCGAAACGCGGTCAGCCGGTCGATGCCGGCCTCCAGCGTGCGGTACGCCGCGGTCCACTCGTCCCAGTCCTCGCAGATGTCCGTCAGGTTCCAGGTGTACCGCGAGGGCACGGCATCCCGGGCGGGCAGGTCGCCCGCGGCCGGGCGATAGGCCTTGGTGTCAGTCATGACGTGGCGCGTCCGTCCGGCTCAGGCCTGCAGCGGCTCGGGCAGCACGGGAATGGGGTGCCCGTGATCGTCGGTCGCCACGAGGACGACCTCCGCCTCGGTCACCGTGACCCGGTCACCCGTCCCGGACGACCAGCGCTCCGCCTCCACCACCACGCCGACGGTGACGGACGTGCGTCCGATGTGTCGCGTCTCGGTAAAGAACGTGACGATGTCCCCGACGAACACCGGCTGGTGGAACTCCACCGCCCGCATCGCCCGCGTCACGTAGCGATGGGCCGCCGTCCGGCGGGCTTCCACCGCCGCGGCGATGTCGACATGGGAGAGGATCACGCCACCGAAGATCGTGCCCATGGGGTTGGTGTCCTTCGGCATGAGCAGGACTTTGGTGGAGGCCACGCGCTCGGTCATACCCTAGAGCATACGGCCCGGACGGGAATTTGCGTCTATCATCTGAAGCGAGATGACCACAGTCACCAGCCCGGGACGGCCGAAGGCCGCCGGCGCCCACGTGCCGCCGAATACGACCACCAGCGCCTGGACCGTCAACGACGCCAGTGAGGTGTACGAGGTCTCCCGGTGGGGGAACGGCTACTTCTCCATCAACGAGGCGGGTCACGTCCAGGCCCATCCGACCAAGGACCCGGCCCAGGCCATCGACGTCAAGGAACTGGTGGACCGCCTCCAGCTCCGCGGCATCAGCCTGCCGGTCCTGATCCGCTTCACCGACATCCTCAAGCACCGCCTCGGCGACATCCACCACGCGTTCCAGACCGCCATCGCGCAGAACAACTACCAGGGCCGCTACTGCTGTGTGTACCCGATCAAGGTGAACCAGCAGCGGCAGGTCGTCGAAGAGGTCCTCAACTTCGGCCGGCCGTACGGCTTCGGGCTGGAAGCCGGGTCCAAGCCCGAACTGCTCGCGGTGGTGGCGCTCGCCGACAACGAGACGCCGATCATCTGCAACGGCTTCAAGGACGCGGAGTTCATCGAGACGGCGATGCTGGCCCAGAAGATCGGCCGCAACATCATCCCCGTCGTCGAGAAGTACACCGAGCTGGGACTGATCCTCGAGTACGCAGAGAAGATCGGCGTGCGCCCGAAGATCGGCATGCGCGTCAAGCTCGCCACGCGGGGCAGCGGGCGGTGGCAGTCCTCGGGCGGCTTCCGGTCCAAGTTCGGCCTCACGGTGACCGAGATCGTCCGCGGGCTCGAAGAGCTGCGGGCGCGGGGCATGGCGGACTGCCTCAAGCTGCTCCACTTCCACCTGGGCAGCCAGATCACCAACATCCGGATCGTCAAGGGCGCCCTCGACGAGGGCGCACGCGTCTACACCGAGCTGGCGAAGATGGGGGCCGGCCTCGAGTACATCGACGTTGGCGGCGGCCTGGGGGTCGACTACGACGGGTCCCGGACCAACTTTGAGTCCAGCATGAACTACACCCTGCAGGAGTACGCGAATGACATCGTGTACCACCTGCAGACGGTGTGCGACGAGGCGGGCGTCGCCCACCCGACGATCATCTCGGAGAGCGGCCGGGCCGTCGTCGCCTACCACTCGATGCTGGTCTTCAACGTCCTCGGGGTCTCGGGCTTCGGCGACGAGAGCATCCCGACGACGCCGACCGCGGAGATGGAACAGCCGCTGGTCGACCTCATCGACACCTACAACACGGTCACCGCCCGCAACGCCCTCGAGGCCTACCACGACGCCCAGCAGGCCCTCGACAGCGCCCTGGGCCTGTTCAGCGGCGGCTATCTTCCCCTCGAACAGCGGTGCATGGCGGAGAACCTCTTCTGGGCCATCAGCACGAAGCTCCAGAAGATCGTGCAGACGATGGAGGAGGTCCCCGAGGACCTGCAGACGCTCGACGAGCAGCTCTCTGATACCTACTTCTGCAATTTCTCGCTCTTCCAGTCCATTCCGGACAGCTGGGCCATCAAGCAGCTGTTCCCGGTGATGCCGATCCACCGCCTGGGCGAGCGGCCGGAGAACCACGCGGTCCTGGGCGACATCACGTGCGATTCCGACGGCAAGCTGGAACGCTTCGTCGACCGGCGGGACGTGAAGCGGACCCTCCCGCTGCACACGCCGGGGAACGCCCCGTACTACCTCGGGGTGTTCCTGGTCGGGGCCTATCAGGAGATCCTGGGCGACCTCCACAACCTGTTCGGGGACACCCACGCCGTCCACGTCAGCCTCGACGAGCGCGGCGGCGCCCGGCTCGACGCCCTCATCAAGGGCGACACGGTCCGCGAGGTCCTCGACTACGTGGAGTTCGACCCGGAGATGCTGCTGGGCAAGCTGCGGACCGACGTCGAGTCCGCCGTCCAGTCAGGCCTCATCGACAACGAAGGCGCCGGCCGCCTCCTCCGCTTCTACGAGGACGGCCTTCACGGCTACACCTACCTCGAAGGCTAGGACGCCCGCTTCCGCTGCTCGAAGAACCGCCGGCAGGCCGCGTCAAAGCGCGCGGTCATCTCGGTAGCCACGGCCGGGGGCACCGGGCCCAGCCGCTGCCACTGCTGCTGGGCGCTCCGCACGTCCTGCTCGGCCGCGCGCCACCGGGCATCATCACCCTTCCCGCCGGCTCCACCCGCGATGGTGTTCGAAGCGAGGCGATCCCGCCACTGCTGCGCCAGGCGCTCAGCCGGCGACAGCGCGGCCGCGGGCCGGGCCGGTGACTGGTCCGCCAGCAGCTTCTCGACGCGCGCCACCAGCTTCTCCATCCGGCCCCGCGTGACGGCCGGGTCGAGCTCGGTGCCCTCGAAGGCGGCGGGCCAGAGCCCGACCACGCGGCTGAGGGCCGCGCCAAAGCGCTCAGTGA
>JAYQOZ010000035.1:11311-11729 GCA_038145035.1 Gemmatimonadaceae bacterium
CAGTGACCCCGGCAGCCAGCGCCCGCGGCACCTCGGGGCTCTGCTGCCAGCGCGCCCGGGCGGTCTGGACCGTGGCGTAGAGGTCAGGCCGCGGATCGCCCGCCTCCGCCCCGTCGGCAGGCAACAGCGCCTCCACGTCGCGGACGATGGCCTCGCGCTCCTCGAGCTTCCCCTGCAGGTCCACCTGGTCGCGGTGCTTGTAGCGCTCGAAGAAGCGATCGCAGGCCCCGCGGAAGCGGTTCCAGACCACCTCGGACTTGGCCTTCCGCACCGGACCGCTGGCCTTCCACTCGGCCTGCAGCCGCTTGAGGGCCGCTGCCGCGACCTCCCACTCGGTGGATTCGGCCAGCGCCTCGGCCTGGGCACACAGCGCCTCCTTCTTCGCGAGGTTGCCGGCCCACTCGTCCTTCTTGTGCCG
>JAYQOZ010000036.1:0-11644 GCA_038145035.1 Gemmatimonadaceae bacterium
GCTTACGACCGCTGCGTCGGGATCATGTACTCCTCGGTCTTCGGCCGCACCGGGAAGCTGAACCACCCCGCCACCTTCTCACGCCACTCGTCCATGATCTCGTAGATCGTCGGAATCACGAGTAGCGTCAGCACCGTCGACGTGATCGTCCCGCCGATGACGGCGCGGCCCAGCGGCGCGCGGAAGTCCGCGCCCTCGCCGAGGCCCAGGGCCACGGGAATCATGCCCGCACAGAGCGCGAACGTCGTCATGAGGATCGGGCGCAGGCGCACCCGCCCCGCTTCGATGAGGGCCTCGCGGCGCGAGAGGCCCTGCTCCTGTCCCCACTTCGCGAAGTCGATGAGCAGGATCGCGTTCTTCGCCACGATGCCCATCAGCAGGATCACGCCGATCATCGACATGATGTTCAGCGTGTCCCCGGTGAGCAGCAGCGCCAGCACCACGCCGATCAGCGACAGCGGCAGCGAGATGAGGATCGCGACCGGCTCCAGGAACGAGCCGAACTGCATCACCAGGATCAGGTACATCAGCAGCAGCGCGATGCCCAGCGCCGCCAGGATGTCCCCGAAGACCTGGGCCTGGTCCTTGGCCTCGCCGCCGAACGACCAGCGCACCCCGTCGGGGATGGTCAGCGTCTCGAGCGCCGCCGTGATGGCCGACGTCACCTCGCCCAGCGAGGTGCCGGAGACGTTGGCCTGTACGACGATCACGTTGTCGCGATCGAGATGCGAGATCTTCGCCGGGCCAAGGCCCTGCGACACGGTGGCAAGCTGCCCCAGCGGCATCATGCGCATCGGGCCGGCGCCCTGGCCGCCCACGGCAATCGGCAGGCGCTCGATGTCGGTCACCCTTGAGCGGGCGTCCGGGGCGAGCCGCACGCGCACCTTTCGGTTCTCGCCGGAGGGATCGACCCAGTCACCGGCATCAATGCCGGCGAAGGCCGGACGCAGCGACTGCGCGATCTGGCCGATGGTCACGCCCATCGAACCGGCCAGCGCGCGATCCACCGAGATCTCGAGCTCGGGCTTCTGGCCCTTGGTGGAGAGCCCGACGTCCACCGCGCCCGGTACGGCGCGCACCAGCTGTAGCACCGTGTCGGCGACCGACTGCAGCTGCCGGCCGTCGTAGCCGCGCAGCTCGAGCTGCACCTGCTTCATCGCGCCGCCCCAGCCGCTGGTGAACACGGCCACCGTGGCCCCGCCGATCTGCTTGACCTCCTGGCGGAGGATGGCGCCGAAGGCGTCCTGCGAGGTCTCGCGCGTGGTCTTCGGCGTCATGCGCACATAGACGCTGCCGAGGTCCACCGCGCCCAGGGCCTCGTTCGGATCCATGCCACCGCCCGCCCCGATCGTCGTGAACGTGTAACGCACCTCCGGGTGCTGGCGCGCCAGCGCGGCGACCTCCTCGGTCTTGAGCCGGGTGTAGTCGAGGTTCGAGCCCGGCGGCGTCTCCACCTGCACGATCAGCTCCGAGTTGTCGCTGATGGGCACGAAGCCGAAGCCGCCCAGCGTCGCCTGCAGCGCCAGGGCGCCGACGAGTGACCCGACGGCGAGCAGCACCATCGCCAGGCGGTGATCCAGCGCCCAACCGATCACCTTCGTGTAGTTCGCCGCCTGGCGGTCGAACCATTGGTTGAAGACCGCCAGCTTCCGGGAGATCCAGCTGCGACGCTCCTGCGACTCGATCTCCGGGTCCGGCCAGTAGGCCGAAAGCATCGGGTCGAGCGAGAAGGACACGAACAGCGACACCAGCACCGCGCAGGCGATGGTCAGCGCAAAGGGCTTGAACCACTGGCCCGAGATGCCGCCCATGAAGCCAATCGGCACGAACACCGCGACGATCGAGAAGGTCGTCGCCGCCACGGCGAGGCCGATCTCATCCGTGCCCTCGTGCGAGGCCCGGAAGTGGTCCTTTCCCATCTCCACGTGTCGCACGATGTTCTCGCGCACCACGATGGCGTCGTCGATCAGGATGCCGATGGCCAGCGAGAGGCCGAGCAGCGACATCGTGTTCAGCGTAAAGCCGAAGGCCCAGACGGCGATGAAGCTGGCCAGCACGGAGATCGGCAGCGCGAGGCCGGTGATGACCGTGGAGCGCCATGAGTTCAGGAACAGGAACACCACCAGCACCGTGAGCACGGCCCCCTCGACCAGCGTGCTCTGCACGTTGGCCACGGACGCGCGGACCCGCTCGCCGCGGTTCTGCACCACGTCGAGCGTCGTGCCCGGCGGCAGTGTCGGCCGCAGCCCGTCGACGGCGGCGATGATCTGGTCGGCGACGGCGGTGGTGGAATAGCCCTTCGATTTCTTGATCTGGATGCCCACCGCCGGCCGCCCGTTGAACAGGGCCGCGGTGCGCGGCTCGCCCGTGCCGTCCCGGGCGTCCGCCACCTCGCCCAGCCGGATGTTGCGGCCGCCCTTCTCCGCGATGACCAGCTGCAGGAAGTCCTCGGGCCGTTCCAGCTTGCCCTTGAGGCGGATGGCTCGCTCGTCGAGCTCGCCGCTGAGCCGGCCCACCGGCGTGGCGAGGTTCTGGGCCTGCAGCGCACCCACCAGCTGCGCCACCGTGATCCCTGCGGCCTCCATGGCCTCGGGACGGATCTCGACCGTGAGCTCGCGTTCGACGCCGCCGACGACCACGGCCTCGGCCACGCCGGTGATGCCGCGCAGCACGCGCGTGACACCGGGGTCGGCGATGCGCGTCAGCGCCGGCGCATCCAGGGTCACCGAGTTGAGCGACAGCTGTACGATCGGCTGGTCGGCCGGGTCGAAGCGCGTCAGCACCGGCTCCTTCATCTCGGCCGGCAGATCCGCGCGGATGGCACTGATCTTGTCGCGGATGTCCTGCGAGGCCTGCTGCAGGTCCTTCTCGAACACGAAGAACACCGTCACGTTCGCGAAGCCGTCCTGTGCGGCACCGGAGATACGGTCCACGCCGGAGATGCCGCTGACGGCCTCTTCCACGCGATCCAGCACCTCGCGCTCCACCACGTCCGGCGAGGCGCCGGGGTACGGAATCGCGACGTTGATGATCGGCTGCTGGACGTCCGGGAACTCGTCGGTCTCAAGCTGCCAGAGTGCGAAGAGCCCGAACACGACCAGCGCCACCATCGAGACGATGGTGATCAGCGGCCGCCTGATGGCAAAATCGGAGATGAGCATCGCGGCCTCAGCGCTTCGCGGTGTCGGCGGGCGTGCTCACGCGGAGCAGCGTCCCACTGGAGATGCTGAGGGCCGCGCCGACCAGGACCGTGTCCCCGGCGGCCAGCCCGGCCGTGATTTCCATGCGTTCGGTCGTGGCGTCGCGCGCCCCCAGCGTCACGGCGATACGCTCGGTCCGCCCGTTGCGCACGCGGACCACCTCGGGCGAGAGCCCGCGCTGGTCCACCGCCGCCGTCGGCACCGTGAGCGCCTCCCGCTCCTCGGCGGCCACGCGGCCCTCGGCAAAGAGACCGGCGACGAGTCGCTGGCCTGCGTTGGGGATGCGCACGAAGAGCCGCACCTGCCGCGTCTGCGGATCGGCCTGCGGGTTGATGCCCGCCACGCGGCCCTCGAAGCGGCGCCCCGGATATCCAGTCACCGTGAAGCCCACGCGCGCGCCGACACGCACCATCGCGAGATCGCTCGCGGGCACGGCCGCCTCGAGGCGCATGCTGCTTGGGTCCACCACCGCGAACAGCGGCGCGCCCGGCGCGACCACGTCGCCCGGATTCACGTAGCGGTCCGACACGATGCCGTCATACGGCGCCAGCACGTTCGCCGCGTCGCGGGACTTCTCGGCCGCCGACAGCCGCGCCCGTGCGTCGTCGAGCATCGAGCGCGCCGCCAGGTCGGCGCGGCGCGCGTTCTCGAGGTCGCGGTCCGACACGGCGCCCGCCGCGTGCAGCTTGGTGGCGCGGTCCAGCTCGCGGGCCGAGAGATCGGCGGCGCCCTGCGCGCTCGTGAAGCCGGACCGTGCCGAGAGGTAGGCGTCGTTGATTGCGCGATCATCGATGCGCGCCAGCGACGTGCCGGCCTTTACGACATCCCCGGGATCGTGCATCACCTGCAGCACGGCGCCGGGGACTTCGGCGCGGATCTGCGCCGTGCGCTCGGCCACTAGCGTGCCGGAGAGGATGGGACCGATCTCCAGCGTGGTCGTGCTGGCCACGGTCACGGCTTCGGGGCCGACGGTGACGGCGAGGGCCTCGCGCGCCTCACCTTCCTCCGCGGCGTCGCCGCGTCCGCAGGCCGCCGGCAGGATGGACAGGGTGAGGGCCAGCAGTGCGCGGCCGGCGATACGCGTCGAACGGGACATCAAGACCATCCCCCGGCGAGCGGGCGTAAAGGTGAAGGACAGGGCTGGGAGCGACCGGAGGGCGGGCATCAGCGCGCACCTCCAAGGTCGAGGGGGAGATCCCTGAGCAGCGCCAGCCGAAGCCGCGCGACCTCGAGGTCGCGGGCCGTGGTGACGCGCTGGAGGCGCGCCTGCTCGAGCTGCACGCGGGCCTCGGTGAGCTCGACCGGCGTCGAGATACCCTCTGCGAAGCGCACCTCGGCGATGCGATACGCCTGCTCCGCCTGCGCGTCGGTGCCGACGGCTGCGAGGTAGGCCGACTGCGCCTGCTCGAACGCCGTGACGGCGAGGATGGCGTCGAGTTCGGCACCGTCCCGCGCCTGCTCGAGCCTGGCCTTGGCCTCCAGCACGTTGGCCTGCGCCACCGCGCGCTCACCGCTCAGTCGGCCGCCGGTGAAGAGCGGGAAGGAGAGCCCCAGCGTGACGTTCCAGTTGGGGAAGTACAGGTCGAGCGAGCCAGGGAGGACCGAGCCCTCGGGCGGATACGCAAAGCGCTGGTACGTGCTGCTGAGCTGCAGGCTCGGCAGGTTCGAGAGCCGCGCCGCCGTCAGGGCCCGCTCGGAGGCCTCCAACTGGGCCGCGGCCTGACGCACGGTGGAGCGTGCATCGACCGCGGTGTCCGGCGTCGCCGTCCGCGTGTCATCGAGAACCACCGGTGCGAGGGCCGGCGTGACCCGCGAGGAATCGTCGCGGATCGGCGTCGTCAGCGTGAGCGCTGCGCCGAGCGGCAGCTCAAGCAGCTGCTTCAGCCGCAACAGCGCCGCCGTGCGGTTGCCCGCGGCCTGGATGGCCAGCGGCCGCTGGTTGTCGCGGGTCACGCGGGCGCGCAGCAGGTCGAATTCGGACGCGGTGCCCACCGAGCGCGCAAGCTCCACCTGGCGCAACGTCCGCTCGGTCAGCGCCAGCGTGGAGTCGGCGATGCCCTGCAGCCGCTCGGCCGCCACGGCATCGAAGTACGCCTGCGCCACGTCGAGCAGCGCCTGCGCCCGCGCGGACGTCAGCTGGATGTCGGCCGCGGCGCGTCCCGCGCGTGCGCCGGCGCGGGAGGCGGTCAGCCGCCCGGCCGTCCACAGGTTCTGCGTGGCCGTGACCGAGAAGACGAAGGTGTTCGGCGCCGCGAAGATCTGCGCCAGCGGCGAGTTGGCGAGTCCATCGCCGCCGCCCGTGCCGGTGTCCGGCGCGAAGCGCTCGGAGATGGCCTGGAACTGGTTCTGGATGGCGCGCTGGTACGAGGCGGCGCCGTTGAGCTGCGGGAGCAGCTGCGCGTCGGCCTGGCGTTGCTGGCCGGCGGCGCGCCGGCGTCCCGCCTCCGCAATCCGCACGCTGAGCGAGCGACGCTCGGCGAGCTGCAGCGCCTCACCGAGGGATAGCGCGGTCGGGGAGGTCGTGGCAGGCTGTTGCGCGACCGGCGCCGTCAGCGGCAACACGAGCAGCAGCAGCGCGGCGAGCGTGGCGCCTATGGATTTCAGGAAGAGTCGCACGTATGTGGCGGGTGCCGTCTGTTCGGGTGGAAACATGGTGGGCATCACATCGCGGCCCATGGCGTCGGCGAAGAGCGTGCCGAGGAGCATCGCGGCGGCGGGTTTCGCGTCCGTGGCGGACGGAATGAGCTTGCGCTCGGCCAGGCGCTCGATGTAGTGGGTGAGTTGGAGGAAGGACTGCGACGGATGATGCGCCGCGCTGTCCGCACATTCCGGCCGTTCGTTCATCTCGGCCATCGACATGCGGATCATGCCGCGCATCTCGAGCATGAAGCGGTGGTCGTGTTCGGCCCAGGTGGTGAGCTCGGCGACCGGATCGACGGGATTGTCGGGAAGTCCGCCCGGCGGGCCGGTGCGCGACACCGCGGAGACCGCGGCCTCGATCAGCGCCGCCTTGGAGCCAAAGAGGCGGAACAGCGTGACTTCGTTGACGCCGGCTTCCTCCGCAATGCGGCGCGTGGTCGCGCCGCGGAATCCGGACTCCGCGTAGACGCGCACAGCCGCGTCGAGCAGCTGCTGCTTGGTAGGTTCAGCCATGGAAAGGAGCGAAGGAGGGGCAAGTGAAAGCGTTCGCAAAGCAAGCGAACACTTGCTTACAACGGTAGTGGCCCCCGTATGGTTTCCATCTAGCGCTTGTGCGCCTTGTGGGGTTCGGCGTCAGACAATCTTCGGTATTTGTGCGGTCTTGCCTGAAGGACGGAACCGTAGCCGGGGTCCATCGGTTGCTGTCTCGCAGGCCGTATCTCATTGTCCCGCAGCATATTCGGAGTCGCGTATGAAGAAGCCGGAGAATCCGGAACTCGCCGCCAAGCTCACGCCGCTGCAGTACGAGGTCACCCAGTGCTCGGCCACCGAACCGCCGTTCCGCAACGAGTTCTGGGATCATCACGAGCCGGGCATCTACGTGGACGTGGTCTCCGGTGAACCCCTGTTCGCGTCGGGCGACAAGTTCGACTCCGGCACGGGCTGGCCCTCGTTTACGCGGCCGATCGTGCCAGGGAACGTCACCTCGCACGAGGACCGTTCCTACGGCATGCATCGCATCGAGGTGCGTTCCACCGGCGGCAACTCGCACCTGGGCCACGTCTTTCCCGATGGACCGGGGCCCGAGGGTCTGCGCTACTGCATCAACTCGGCGTCGCTGCGCTTCGTCCCGGCCTGTCGGCTCGTGGCCGAGGGCTACGGTCAGTTCGCGCAGCAGTTTCCCGACGTCGCCCAGGAGCGGGCATGACGGCGCAGCTGGCAACCCTGGCCGGCGGGTGCTTCTGGTGCCTCGAGGCCGTCTACCTCGAGTTGCGCGGGGTCCGGTCCGTGAAGAGCGGCTACGCGGGCGGCCACGTCCCCAACCCCAGCTATGAGCAGGTCTGCGGCAAGCGGACCGGACACGCCGAGGTGGTGCAGGTGGAATACGACCCCGCGGAGATCTCGTACGCCGAGCTGCTCGACATCTTCTTCACGATCCACGACCCCACCACGCAGGATCGGCAGGGCAGCGACGTGGGCCCGCAGTATCGCTCGGCGATCTTCACGCACGACGATGAGCAGGCACGGGTGGCGACGGAGCGGCTCGCGGCGGCGCAGGCGCAGTGGACGGACCCCATCGTCACGGAGCTCAGGCCGCTCGACCGCTTCTGGCCGGCGGAGGCATACCACGACAACTACCTCGCGCGAAATCCGCAGAATCCGTACTGCGCGGTGGTCGTGGCCCCCAAGGTGGCCAAGGCCCGCAAGCTCTTCTTCGACAGACTGAAGCGGGCGTAGGGGGCACATCGTGGTGCCTCGGGCGTAGATTCACCCGACATGCGACGACTGCCTCGATCCGCGCCGCTCGCGGCGCGCACCGCGTCCTGGCTGCCCTCCGCGCTCGCCACGGCGGTGCTACTCGCCCTCGCACCGGCCCGGCTCACGGCCCAGCAGGGTGTCCTGCGCGGCGTGGTCACGGACTCCGCGGGACAGCCGCTGCGTGGCATCGAGGTGCTGGCCATCCAGACCGATCGCAGCACCCGCACCGACGCGCAGGGGCGCTACGTCCTCACGCGACTTCCCTGGGGACAGTCGGTGGTGATGGCGCGCTCGCCCGGCTACCGCGCCGTCGAGACGGTCATCCAGATCGGCGACGACAACCAGGCGACGGCGAACTTCCGCCTGAACCGCGCCATCCAGCTGATCGACACGCTGCGCATCACCTCGCACGATGGCTGTGCGGCGGTGCGCTTCGACGGCTTTGAGTGCCGGCGCCGGGCCGGCATCGGACAGTTCCGCGGCCCCGAGGAGCTCAACGCGCTGCGTCCCGACTACTGGTCGGACATGTTCGACGGACTGACGGGGCTCCGGAAGGTGCCATATACGAACCAGCAGCTCGGCCGTCTCGACTGGACCGTGATGCCGACCACGGGATGGCGCTGCCTGATGGAGATCTACAACGGGCGTGAACGCACGGCCCGGGAGACCCTGGTCACACCATCGGACATCTACGCCATCGAGGTCTACGATGTCTACGAGCGGGTCCCGGAACCGTACCGTCGCTTTGCCTGGCCCGGGGAGTCCCGCACGCCGTGCACGCTCATCGTGTACTGGACCAAGGTCTGGATCGCCGAGAACGAGAAGCCGTAGGCCGGTCCCTGCGGGAGGAGTAGATTCGACGCGATGACACTCCTGCTCACCCTGCTCTTCGTTCTCTCCGGCGCCGCCGGACTCGTCTACGAGAGCATCTGGAGCCGCTACCTCGGGCTCCTCGTCGGCCACAGTGCCTACGCGCAGGTCATTGTCCTGGTGATCTTCCTCGGCGGCATGTCCGCCGGCGCGGCGCTCGCGGCGCGGCGCTCCGCCCACCTGCGCGAACCGCTGCTCTGGTACGCGCTGATCGAGGGACTGGTCGGGCTCATCGGCCTGGTCTTCCACGAGATCTTCACCGGCGCCAGCGGCTTCGCCTACGACACGCTGTTCCCCGCCCTCGGTGGCGGCCTCGCGCTGCTCGCCGGCAAGTGGATACTGGCCGCGCTGCTCATCCTCCCGCAGTCCATCCTGCTCGGCGCGACCTTCCCGCTGATGACGGCCGGCCTGCTACGCCGGCTCGGCGATCCCGCCGCGCAGCTGCGCGGCAGCGGGCAGGTGCTGGGCCTGCTCTACTTCGCCAACTCCCTTGGCGCCGCGGCCGGCGTGCTGTTCGCCGGGTTCTACCTGATTGGGCTCGCCGGCCTGCCGGGCACACTGGTGGTCGCGGCCGTACTGAACATCGTCGTGGCGCTCGGCACATATGGGCTCGTACGACTGGCGCGCCAGGACGAGGCTCCGGCGGCCGCATTCGGTGAAACGGAGGCCCACGCCGACGATTCGGAGAACGTCGGCGATGCCCGCGTGGACGGCGTCACGGACGCCGCCACCCCGTCCGACGCCGAGTTCCGCGGCAAGCTCACGCGCCTCCTGCTGACCGTCAGCTTCGGCACCGCGGTGGCCTCGTTCATCTACGAGATCGCCTGGATCCGGATGCTCTCGCTGGTGCTCGGCAGCGCCACGCATTCGTTCGAGTTGATGCTCTCGGCCTTCATCCTCGGGCTCGCGCTCGGGGCGCTGGTCGTGCGGCAGTGGGCCGATGACACGCGCGATTCGCTGCGCCTGCTCGGCCTGGTGCAGTTCGCGATGGGGGCACTTGCCATCGCCACGCTCGGCATCTATCTCGGCGCCTTCGACTGGATGGCCGGCCTGATGCAGACCGTGCAGCGCAACGAGCCTGGGTACGCGGCCTTCAACCTGGCGCGCTACGCCTTCGCGCTGGCGGTGATGCTGCCGTCCACGTTCTGCGCCGGCATGACGCTGCCGCTCATCACGCGCACCCTGCTCGGCGCCGGCGGCGGCGAGCGCGCCATCGGCACCGTGTACGCCTGGAACACGCTCGGCTCCATCGTCGGCGTCGCGCTGGCATCGCTGGTGCTGCTGCCGATGCTCGGACTACGCGGGCTGCTGATCCTTGGCGGCGGGCTCGACATCGCGCTTGGCGTCTGGCTGCTCCGGTGGCGGGCACGTGAGCAGCCGGAGATGCGCCGCACCGCGACGTTGGCGCTCGGGGCCGGCGCGGCCGTGGTGCTGGGTGCGGTGCTTTCGCCCGCCTTCGACCCCGGCATTCTCACCAGCGGCGTGTTCCGGTACGGCGCCGTGCCTGCCGCCGGCTCCCGGCAGATCCTCTTCTACCAGGATGGCCGTACCGCCACCGTCAGCGTGCAGTTCGGCGCCGACAGCGGCTACACCATCGCCACCAACGGCAAGCCCGACGCCTCGCTCACGCGCCATTGGTTCAACACGCCGACGCCGGGCGCACTCCCGGCGCTGCGCGGTGACGACGCCACGCAGGTGCTGCTGCCGCTGATCACCCTGGCGCACGCACCGCAGGCCCGGCAGATGGCAGTGATCGGGCACGGCAGCGGCATGTCGTCGCATTTCCTGCTCGGGAGCCCGGCGGTGGAGCGCGTCACGACCATCGACATCGAACCGCAGATGGTGGAGGCGGCGCGCCTGCTGATGCCGACCAACCGCCGCGTGTACGAGGATCCGCGCTCGACCTTCGTCTATGACGACGCCAAGTCGTACTTCGCGGCGGCGGGCCGGCAGTTCGACCTGATCCTCTCCGAGCCGTCGAACCCCTGGGTGAGCGGTGTGTCCGGGCTGTTCACGGACGAGTTCTACTCGCGCGTCGCGACCTACCTCGCGCCCGGCGGCATCTTCGGGCAGTGGCTGCACCTCTACGAGATCGAGGACGACCTCGTGCTCAGCGTGCTCGTGGCGCTGGACCGGCACTTCGCATCCTACGCGCTCTTCCTCACCAACGACGTGGACATGCTGGTGGTGGCGTCGAACGAGCCCGAGCTGCCGCGGCCCGACTGGTCGGTGTTCGAACGCGAGGGCATTGCCCAGGACCTCTCGCGCTTCCGGCGCATCACGCCGGCAGCGCTCGAGGATACGCGGCTCATCACCTCGCAGGAGCTCGCACCGCTCCTGCACGGATCGGAGGGGGTGAACAGCGACTTCTATCCGCGCCTCGACCTCGGGGCCGAGCGTGCGCGGTTCCTCGGGCATGAGGCCAGCGGACTCAGCATCCTGCCGAAGGAGCGCTTCGACCTGGCGGCGGCCCTCGGGGACCGTCGTCTCCCGCCGCTCGGCGAGGCGACCCCCGCGTTCACCCACAGTCGGTTCATCGCGCAGGGCGTCGCGACGCGACTGGCGCGGGCCGACGCTGCCGCCGACACGAGCGACAGCTCACGACGGCTCCAGGTCGCGCGGCTGCGCCTGCAGCGCCTGCGGCTGGAGTGGGCCAGCGGCCAGGCGCCGGTAGACTGGCAGCTCTGGCTCGCCGAGGCGCTGGCCGTGGAACGCGACCTGCACCAGGGCTCGATGGGTGGCGTCTTTACGTGGTGGTATGACGCCATGGAGCGCTACATGGCCACCGCCGGCGCGCCCGAGGGTGCGCGGTCGGCCCTGCGCTTCCTCCGCGCGGCGGCGAGCTACGAGTGGTCCGCCGCGGCCGCCGAGATCCCGACGCAGATCGCCGAACGCGATCGTGGCATCGCCTGGCTCCCCCCGGGACTGTTCATCGACGCCGCAGTCGTGTCGCGGCTGAAGACCAACGACATCACCGGCGCCCGCGCCGCGCTGGCGCGGCTCGCGACCGCCAGCGGGCGCGCCTCGGACGACCTGCGCACGCTACTGCTGGAGGCGCACGTGCGGGCGGGGGGCCGCGCCCCCCCCCCCGCCCGCCCCCCCCGGTCCGGCCCCGCGGCCCGGGGGTCGGCCGGGGGCCGCCCGGCGCCGGGGGCGGTGGCGGGGGGGGGCCTGGG
>JAYQOZ010000037.1:0-11486 GCA_038145035.1 Gemmatimonadaceae bacterium
CACTGCGGCCGCGCGGGCGCGGGCTGGGCGCGGGGGCGTCGGGGCAGAGCTCGGTGCTGCCCACGCGCGACGAGCTCGAGCGACGGCACGCGGAGCTGGCGGCCAGGTATCCCGGAGAGGACATCCCGCTGCCACCGCACTGGGGTGGCTACCGGGTCGCGCCTACCGACTATGAGTTCTGGCAGGGACGTGAGAGCCGGCTGCACGACCGGCTGCGCTACCGGCGAGACGGCGCGGGCTGGGTGATTGAGCGGCTCAGTCCGTAGCGGACGGCCGCCGCGCTACCGCCGCACTAGCGCTGGCGCTCGGACTCGCGCAGTTCGAGCAGCAGCTTGCAGTAGCTCTCGTAGCGGCCGGCATCCAGCGCGCCGGTGCCGACCGCGGTGCGCACCGCACAGCCGGGCTCGACCTCGTGCGTGCAGTCCTGGAAGCGGCACTCCCCGAGGTAGGGCCTGAACTCCGGGAAGCACTGGTCCAGGGACTCGGCCGGCAGTCCCCACATGCCGACCTCCCGCAGTCCGGGAGTATCGACGAGATAGCCCGCGTCGCCGTCCGGCAGCGGAATGAGCTTCGCCCCCACGGTGGTGTGCCGGCCCTTGTTCACCGACTCCGAGATCTCCTGCGTGCGCAGGGCCACACCCGGATGCAGGGTGTTGAGCAGCGACGACTTGCCCACGCCCGAGGGCCCCGTGACGGCCGTGACACGCCCATGCAGGACCTGGCGCAGCTCCTCGAGTCCGCTGCCCTGCTTCACGCTGGTGCGATGCACCGGATATCCGGCGCGCTCGTACGGCGCGGCGAGCGCATCGAGCGCCGCGGCGTCGTCCACGAGGTCCACCTTGTTGAACACCACGTGCGGATGCAGGTCGTTCGCCTCGGCCACCACGAGGAAGCGATCGATCATGCGCCGGTGCGGCTCCGGCCTCGCCACCGAGAACACCACCAGCACCTGATCCACGTTGGCGGCCACGATGCGCTCGCCGTAACGCCCGCCCGGCTCTCGGCGCGAGAGCACGCTGCGGCGCTCTCCGATACTGACGATACGCCACCCCTGCCCGCGCTCCTCCGGCTCCAGGCTGACGTGATCGCCGACGGCGAGCTTGGGTCCGCCACGCACCTCCTGCTTGAGCCGGCCCGCCAGCGCCGCCTCCACCACGGAACCGTCGCGGGCGCGGACCTGCCAGACGCCGCCCGTGCCTCCGACGACGATGCCCTCGTGCGCGCTCACGCGTCGTCGTCCATGTCGGAGGTCGCCGAGCCGTCGGCGAGTTCCAGCGCAAGCAGCGTGCGCAGGTACTCCTGCGCGCGCGCGACCTGCCAGGCGCCGAGCGCGGCAGCCGCGTCCTGGTGGCTCGCGCCGAATTCGAGGTAGTCGCTCTCCAGGTGCCCCTCGACGCCTTCCTCGCCCACCCGCCGCCAGCGCAGGAACAGGAAGTAGGCCCCGAAGGCGCCGCGGACGTCGTCCGTCAGCGCGTCGGCGAGGACGGCCATCGTGTACGCGTAGCCATCCGCGGCGTCGAAGCTCGCGGCGCGCCCGTGCACCGCCTCGTAGCCGCCGACGGTCGTCTCGTCTCCCTGGGAGTGGTCGGCCGGGAGGAAACGGCTCATCGGCGGCGGGGCAGGAGGCTCAGCGGCCGCGGACCATCTCACGCACCACGTTGCCCGTGATGAACGCGAGGTTCGCCGGCCGCTCCGCCAGTCGGCGCATCAGGTACGGATACCACTGCGTCCCGAACGGGACGTAGACGCGGAGGCGCCAGCCGTCGCGCACCAGCCGTTCCTGCAGGTCGCGGCGCACGCCGTACAGCATCTGGAACTCGAAGCGATCGGACGCAATCCCCTTTGCCGTCGCGAAACGCACGGCCTCGGCAATGATCGCCTCATCGTGCGTGGCGATGCCGGGATAGCGCCCCTGCTCCATCAGGCGATGCATCGCGGCGACATAGTTGGCGTCCACGTCCTTCTTGTCCGGGAACGCCACCACCGGCGGCTCCAGGTACGCGCCCTTGCAGATGCGCACGCGGCACTGCTTGCCCACCGCCCACTGCACGTCGTCGAGCGTGCGGCGCAGCGCGCTCTGCAGCACGATGCCCACCGTGTCCGGGAACTCGTCGTAGAGCCGCTGCGCGAAGAAATCGATCGTGCGCTGGGTGTAGTCGCTGCCCTCCATGTCCAGCCGCACGAAGCCGCCATACCCGCGCGCCTTGGAGAGGATGGTGCGGATGTTCTCCTCGCAGAGCGCGTCGCTGATGTCCTGGCCGAGCGCGGTGAGCTTCACCGAGACGTTCACCTCGAGGCTCCGCGCACGCATCGTGTCGAGCAACTCGAGGTACTGCTGCGCGGTCGCGCGGGCCTCGGCCTCGTTGCTGACCGACTCACCGAGCAGGTCCAGCGACGCCATGATGCCCTTGGCGTTGAGCTCGGACACGGCGTCGCAGGCGGAGGCGGCGGTCTCTCCCGCCACGAACCGCGACGCGAACTTCTTCGCGAGGCTGTTGTTGCGGACGAACCGGAAGATCTGCTGCTGGTGCGAGAGATAGAGCAGTGACTTGCGAAGCATGTGGGGGAGGGGCGCGCCTAGCGGGCGCGGCCTGGCGGAAGTGGCCCGACGATGCGTCGGACCGGGTGGGGCGACCCGACGGCCAGCGCCGGATCGAAGAAGTTCCAGGTGGTGAGGCCGTCGTCCGACTCGGGTTCCAGCAGGACGGCGGCGAGCAGGGCCAGCGGCTGGTCGGCGCGGATCACGTAGACGCCGGCGCCGAGCACGATCTCGGCGGGCTCCCAGTGGCCTTCGAGCTGCACTTCCTGGTGGCCCTGGAAGGGTCGCGCGGCGCGGGCAATCGAGTCCACCACGAATCGCTCGCCGTCGACCTGCACCGGCGCGCTGCCACCGTACTCGGTGATCTCCAGGCCGTGCAGGCCAAGCCGGGTCACGAGGGCGCTGTCGGGATTCACCAGCACCCAGCCCGCCGGCAGCGCGCGCCTGCGCGTGGCGTCGAAGCGATCGTACACCGGCATCTCGACCGGCGTGAACCGGTGCGTGCGCCTGAATCCCGGACGCAGCCCCGCCTCATGGCGCAGGGAATCCCCGCTGGCCTCGAGTGCCTCGACGAGAATCGAAGCCCGGAACGGCGACTTGGTCATCTCGGCGCGGATCGCAACCTCCGGGCGCAGCGCCGGCGCGGAGGCAGCCGTGCGCGCCAGCACCGTTGCGCGCTGCTCGGCCACGTACGAGAGCAGCTCGCGCACGAACACCGTGGTGGCCTCCACACGCCGCTGGAAGGGATCGTGTGAATAGGCCTCGCTCAGGACGCTCACGCGATTGCGCAGCCCGTAGTAGTTGCTGCCGAAGCGCGGCTTGTGCTCGTAGGTCTCCCAGCCGCCCTTCCGCAGCGAGGTCGGGTCGTCACGCCCCGCGAACTCGCCAATGAAGTTGCCATAGTCGAAGGTCTCGACGCCTTTCGCGCCGGCGCGGGCCCGCACGGCCGGCAGCAGCGTGTCGCGTGTCCAGGCACCCGCGGGCGCGAGGACCGGATCCATGGCCGCCGGATGCAGCGAGGGTGAATAGGTCAGCGCATAGCCGTGGTACGAGCCGTTGGTGGTGTGCAGGTCCACGAACACGTGCGGATCCCAGCGCGCGAACATCTGCAGCGACGCCTGCGTCTCCGGCGCCTCGGCCTTGATGTAATCGCGATTGAGATCGAGCTGCTGCCCATTGGGCCGGTTGCCGACCTGCTCCGGCCCGTTCTGCGAGCCGCGCATGCGTTGCTGCGGCCCGAAGGCGTCGTTGCCGTCGGCGTTGTAGATCGGCACCGCAATCAGCACGATCGAATCCAGCACGTTGGCTCGCCGGTCACGGATCAGGTCGCGCAGCATCGCCTGAAGTGACTCCTTTCCCTCGACCTCGCCACCGTGGATGTTGCCCTGCACATACACGATCGGCTTGCCACTGGCCCGCGCCTCCGCCGGTGTCCGCAGCAGCGGGCGCGAGACCACCAGGTACGGCAGCACCCTGCCCTGGGTCGTCCGCCCCAGCTCCCCGCGCATCCACGCACCGGGCGCCGCGCGCTCGAGCGAGTCGAGGAACGCGATCACGTCGGTGTACGTGGAGGTCTCACTGTAGTTGCTGCGCTCGGCTCTTGTCTGCTGTGCGTTCAGGGACGGAGGACGGAGAAAGGAGAACGGCAGCACGCACAGCAAACCGACCGCCAGTCGCAGGATACGAGCCGACGCATGCGCCACCACCTCCGGCCTCCGTCCCCCGTTCGTCGTCATGACGTTCATACCGGCTTCCCTTCCCTGGGATAGAACGTCCGCCCCTCGCGCGCCATCTCCACCAGCACGCGCGCCGGCGTGAAGCGCCCGGGGTGCTTCGCATCCAATGCCTCGAGCTGCTTCACCACCTCGGCGGGCCCCACGCTATCGATGTGGCGGAAGGGACCGCCGCGGAACGGCGGGAAGCCAATGCCGAACACGGCGCCGATATCGCCGTCGCGGGCAGAACGGATGATGCCCTCCTCCAGGCAACGGGCCGCCTCGTTCACCATCGCGAGCGAGAGCCGGCGCTGGATCTCCTCCTTCGGCACCGTCGTGCGCTTCGTGCCGCCGGCATAGAGTTGGTAGACGCTCTCGTCGACGTCGCCGCGCCTGCCCTTTTCGTCGTATGCGTAGAAGCCCTGCCTGCCCTTCCGGCCCAGGCGACCTGCGCCCAGCACCGTCTGCAGTGCGGTGCTTGGCGTCATGCGACCTCCGAAGGCCGCCGCCATGATCGCGCCGGACTTGCCCGCGATGTCGAGCCCGACCTCGTCGATGAGGTTGATCGGCCCCACGGGGAAACCGAACAGGCTCATCGCCTTGTCGATGGCATCCACCGCCACCCCCTCGTCGAGCAGGAGCCCGGCCTCGTTCACATAGGGCGCGAGGATGCGGTTGACGTAGAAGCCCGGCGCGTCGTTCACGATGATGACCGTCTTGCCGATGCGGCGGCCGAACTCCACCACCGTGGTGATCGCCTCGGCCGACGTCTGCGGCGTCACGATCACCTCCAGCAGCGGCATCTTGTGCACCGGCGAGAAGAAGTGCATGCCGATGACCCGCGTCGGCCGCCTGGCCCCGGCGGCGATCTTCGTGATGGGGATCGTGCTGGTGTTCGTCGCGAAGATCGCGTCGTCCGGCAGCACGGCCTCGGCCTCGGCCAGCACCTTGTGCTTCACCGCGAGATCCTCAAACACCGCCTCGATCACCAGCGGCAGCTGGCCGAAGCCCGTGTAGTCCACGGTGCCGGAGACCAGGCCCAGCTGGTCCTCGAACTGCTGGCGCGTGATCTGCCGCTTCACGAGCCGGTCCTTGAGCACGTCGCGCACGGCACCGATGCCCTTGGCCACGCGATCATGGGCCGTGTCCTTGAAGCGCACCGGCACGCCCTGCTGCACACTGATGGCCGCGATACCCGCCCCCATGAAGCCGCTGCCAAGCACGCCGATGCGGCTCACGCGCCTCGCCGCCGGCGCATCGCCCCTCACGCCGCTGTCCTTCTTGAGCGACGTCGTCGCGTAGAACAGGAACATCAGCTGGCGACAGACCGACGTCATCGCCATCTCGCCGAACAGCCGCGCCTCCTCGGCGAAGCCCTGCGCCTCGCTGCCCGAGAAACCGGCGGCGATGGCATCGATGGCGGCAAACAGCGCCGGGTAGTGGCCCTTCGACTTCTTCTGCGTCATCTCGCGCGCCTGGCGGAACACCACGGCACGCCCGAGCGGGTTCTCGTCGAGCAGCAGCTCCTTGGCGCCGTGCCTGCGATCACTGCGCGTGCGCTCGATCCTGCCGTCGGCGAGTTCCCTGGCACGCTGGACGGCAATGCTGCGCAGGACGCTGGGATGCACCAGCTCCTCGACCAGCCCGGTCTGCAGGGCCTTCTTCGCCCGCACGTTCTTGCCGGTGAGGATCATGTCGAGTGCGACCTGCAGGCCCACCTTTCGCGGCAGGCGCTGCGTACCGCCTGCGCCGGGGATCAGGCCCAGCTGCACTTCGGGCAGCGCGAGCACCGTCTTTGGCGTGTCCGCCGCGATGCGATACGCGCAGGCCAGCGAGAACTCGAGGCCGCCGCCGAGGCAGGCGCCCTCGATGGCGGCGACGACGGGCACGCGGCCCTTCTCGATCCGCGCCATCATCGCGTGGCCGAAGGCGGATGCCGTCCGCGCGTCATCGGCCGTCCTGAACTCGAGGAACTGATCGATGTCGGCGCCGGCGATGAACGTGCCCGGCTTGCCGGAGATCAGCACCGCCGCCTTCACGGCCGCGTCCTTCTCGAGGCGATCGATCAGCGCCGTGAACTCATCGATTACGCCGGGCGAGAACTTGTTGATGCTCTCGCCGGGCAGGTCGAAGGTGACGACGGCGACGCCGTCCACCATCTCCAGGGTCAGCGAGGTGCTCATGCGCGCTCCACCACCATCGAGAAGCCGAGCCCGCCCGCGGCGCAGACGGTCATCAGGCCGTACTGCCCGCCGCGGCGCTGCAGCTCGTTCACGAGCGTGGTCGTGATCCGCGCGCCGGTGGCGCCGAAGGGATGGCCGATGGCCACCGACCCGCCCATCACGTTCAGCTTGCTGCGATCCACGGCACCCACGGGGCTGCTGAAGCCAGCGCGTTCGGCCCAGGACTGCGATTCAAAACCTGCGAGGTTGGAGAGCACCTGCGCCGCGAAGGCCTCGTGCATCTCCACGAGGTCCATGTCCCGGAGCGTGAGACCGGCGCGCCTGAGCGCCATCGGCGCGGCCAGCACCGGCGCCTGCAGCAGCTGCTCACCGGGGTCGAGCGCCGCGTAGGCGTACGAGCGGATGTAGGCCCTGGGCGCATAGCCCAGCGATTTCGCGACATCCTCGCGCATCAGGAGCACCGCCGCGGCACCGTCGGTGAGCGGCGAGGCGTTGCCCGCCGTCACGCTGCCGTAGCGCCTGTCGAACACCGGCTTGAGCGCGGCCAGGGCCTCGAGCGTGGTGTCGCTGCGGATGCCATTGTCCGCGGTCATCGCGTCCTCGAACTTCGGCGGCAGCACCACCGGCGCGATCTCGGCCGTGAGTCGCCCGTCGGCAGTGCCGGCGGCGGCGTTGCGGTGCGAGGCGTACGCGAGCTCGTCCTGCGCCTCGCGGGCGATGCCGTTCAGCTTCGCCATCTTCTCGGCCGACTGCCCCATCGTCTCGCCCGTGGTGGGTTCGGCAATGGCAGGCGTGATCGGGATGAAGTCCTTGCCGCGGATCTTTGAGAAGGCCTGCACGCGCTGCGCGAGCGTCTTGGCCTTCGAGGCAGCGACAAGCGCATCCGAGAAGCCCCGCGAGTGCAGGATCGGCACGTTCGACAGCGACTCCGAACCACCGGCAATGGCGATGTCCGCGTGACCGAGCGCAATCTGGTCCGCCGCGTCGGTGATGGCCTGGTTGGCCGAGGCGCAGGCGCGCGAGACACTGAAACTGTCCACGCCCTTGGGCAGCAAGGGCATCAGCGCGACCTCGCGCGCGATGTTCGGCGCGGTGACGTTCGGGATGACCGTGCCGAAGACCAGGAGGTCGAGCGCGGCGGGGTCGAGATCGCTGCGGTGCACCAGCTCACTCACGGCGATCTTGCCGAGCTCGATCGCACTGAGTGCCTTGAGGGTGGTGCCGGCCTTGGCGAAGGGCGTGCGAACGCCAGCGATGATTGCGACGCGCCGCCCCGGTTCATAGATGGGCATCTTATAAAGGTAGGGACGGTGGCTACGTCGCGCAGTGCGTCGCGCCTATCGTTTGCGGGGGCTGGCGCGTAACGTCTGGCCATGGCCTCCCCGCGCCCCCCGCGCCCCCCGCGCCGCGCCGCACGGCTGCAGTCGCTGACCGACAAGCCGTTCGATATTCTCGTGATTGGTGGGGGGATTACGGGGGCGGGCGTGGCCCGGGACGCGGCACGCCGCGGCCTGTCGGTGGCGTTGGTCGAGGCTGAGGACTTCGCCTTCGGCACCTCCAGCCGCTCCTCGCGGCTCATTCACGGCGGCGTCCGCTATCTCGAGCACGGCTACCTGCACCTCGTGTGGGAATCCAGCCGCGAGCGTCGGCGCCTGCTCGAACTCGCGCCGCACCTGGTGCAGCCGCTGCGCTTCACCTGGCCGGTGTACCGCGGCGCACGCGTGAAGCGCTGGCAGCTCTCGGCGGCGCTGACGATGTACGATGCGCTGGCCACGTTCCGGAATGTCGGCCGGCACCGTCGCTTGTCGGGCGCCGGGGTGCTCGAGGCCGAGCCCATGCTCTCGCAGCAGGACCTGCTCGGCGGCGCGACCTACTGGGACGCCCGGACCGACGACAGCCGCCTGACCCTCGCCAATGTGCTCGACGCGTCGGCGAGCGGCGCGGTGGTGCTCAACCACGCGTCGGTGCGCTCGCTCACCTTCCCTTCCGTGCAGGGCGCGGCCGACGGCGCGATGGTACACGACCAGATCGGCGGCGCCACCGTGCGGGTGCGGGCCCGGCTTGTCGTCAGCTGCGCCGGCCCCTGGACGGATGAGATCGTGCGCATGGAGGACATCGGCGCCGAGCCGGCCGTGCGCGGGACCAAGGGCGTGCACATCGCGGTACCGGCGCAGCGGGTGGGCAACGTCTCGGCGGTGACGATGCTATCGCCGGATGACGGGCGCGTGATGTTCACGGTGCCGGGAAGCGGCGGGCTGACGATCATCGGCACCACCGATACGCCGACCTCCGAGCACCCGCGGGAGGTCCGCGCCGCACGGGCGGACGTGCGCTACCTGCTCCGCGCCTGCAACCGGTTCTTCCCGGATGCCCGGCTGGAGGAAGGCGACGTCGTGTCCGCGTGGGCGGGCATCCGTCCGCTCGTCGCCGCGGGGAACGCCGGCGACCCGTCGTCTGCCTCGCGTGAACACAAGGTCGAGCTTTCACGGCGCGGCGTACTCACCGCCACGGGCGGCAAGCTCACGACCTTCCGCCAGCAGGCCGAAGAGATCGTGGATGCCGTGGTGGCCCGCCTTGGCACCAGGGCGCGGGCCTGTGACACCGCACGGGCACCGCTGCCCGGGCAGCGGCCGCCGGAGTCGGCCGGCGACGTTCGCTTCGTCCCGCATCTCCCCTGGCGCGAGGCGGACATCGATCATGCGGTGGACCACGAGTTCGCCGAGACGCTCGACGACGTGATGATTCGGCGTACCTTTCTCGCATTCGAACTGCCCGACCAGGGGCGCGCCCTGGCGCCGCGCATCGCGGCGCGGATGGCGCGGCGCCTAGGCTGGACCGAAGCCGGCATCCGCGGTGCGGTGACCGACTATCTTGAGGCAGTCGGCCGTATCTTCGCCATTACCCCCTGAGCCCATGCGACAGCTGATTGCCATCCCCGCCCTCGCCACGCTCTGTCTCTGCGCCTGCACGGCGGATGGCGGACGCGGCGCCTCCTATGTGGTGACGCCAGTGCCCTCACCGGTACGCGGCGACGCCGCCGAGCCGAATCTCTACGCCATGGAGGACGGCCGCGTCGTGATGAGCTGGCTGGAGCGGATGGACGACTCGACGCATGCGCTCCGGCTCGCGATTCGCGAGCCGAATGGCGAGTGGTCGGAGCCGCGCGAGGTACTGCGCCGCAGCGACCTGTTCGTGAACTGGGCCGATTTTCCGTCGGTCGTCGGCCTCACCGATGGGCGGCTCGTGGCGCACTGGCTGCAACGCAACGGCTCCGGGACCTACACCTACGAAGTCCGCATGGCGGAGTCGCGGGACGACGGCACCACCTGGTCGCCCTCGGTGTCGCCGCATCGACAGGGCGTGCAGGCCGAGCACGGGTTCGTCTCCATCCTGCCAACGGCCGACGGCGGCGCGCGTGTGTTCTTCCTCGACGGCGGGAACAACGCGATGTCCCAGCCGGCCAAGGCCGGCGCTCACGATGAGCACGATGCCGCCCCGATGTCGCTGTCCACCAACGTGTGGGACTCCGCGATGACGGAGGCCACCCGCAGGGTACTCGACCACCGCATCTGCGACTGCTGTCAGACGGCGGCCGCGCTGACGGCCGACGGACCCGTGGTGATCTACCGCGACCGGAGCGACGAGGAGATCCGCGATATCGCAATCCTGCGCGAGGTGGACGCTGCGTGGACCCAGCCCACGCGCGTGCATGCGGATGATTGGCAGTTGCGCGCCTGCCCAGTGAACGGGCCGGCCATCGTGGCGTCTGGGCGTGAGGTCGCGGTGGCGTGGTTTACGGGTGCTCGGGACACGGCCAAGGTTCAGGTGGCCTTCTCGAGCGATGCCGGTGCCACATTCGGACCGCCAATTCGGGTGGATGAAGGAAATCCAGCAGGTCGAGTGGCGCTTCAGTGGCTTGATAGTGGCGTGTTTGTGAGTTGGATTGAGCGAATTTCCAGCGACTCTGCGTTCGTGAAAGCTCGTTCGGTGGCCCGCAACGGATCCACCGGCGCCCCGGTGATCATCAGCGGCTCGAGTGGCGCGAGATCCAGCGGGTTCCCACGCATGACCCGCCTCCCCGAGGGGCTGCTCTTCGCCTGGACCGTGCCGGGGCGTCCCAGCGAGGTGCGGACGGCGACCCTGAAGGAGCAGCGGTGAGGGCGCGGGGGGCATCCACGCGGCCTGCGGTGCTTCCGTTGCTTGCGGTGCTCCCGTTGCTCGCGGCCTGCGGCGGCTCCGGCGGTGACGGCCCGGCCAGCGGGTCGATCGGCGCCGTGGCGCCTGCCTACGCCGCCACGCGCATGGACGGCACGCCCGTCTCGCTGGCCGACCATCGCGGCGACGTGGTGATGCTCAATGTCTGGGCGACCTGGTGCAAGCCCTGCCGGGAGGAGATTCCAGCCCTGGACTCCCTGTACCGGGAGTTCGGGGCGCGGGGATTCATGGTGGCGGGCGTCAGCATCGACGTCATCGACGACACCGCGCGCATTGCCGGCTTCGCGCGGAGCCTGGGCGCCTCGTATCCGCTCTGGCTCGACCCCGACGACCGCGTCTCGACGACCTTTCGCGCCATCGGGGTGCCCTCCACCTACCTCGTGGACCGCGAGGGCGTGCTACGCTGGAAGAAGATGGGGGCGGTCCACGCGTCCGATCCCGGACTGCGGGCCGCCCTCGATTCGATCCTCTGACGCCGGCGCGGCAGGCGCGCGCCGACGCGCGCTAGTTCAGGCGTCCTCGTGGATCGTCACCAGCTTCACGATCTTCAGCTTGCGCGTCCCCGTCGGCAGCTTGAGCAGCGCCACCTCGCCCACCTTCTTGCCGAGCAGTGCCCGGCCGATCGGCGATGACATCGTCACCTGGCCGTCCTCAAAGTCCTCGGCATCGCCGAAGATGAGGTTGTAGTCCTCGCGGTCCTTGGTGTCCTGGTCCTGCACCGTCACCTTGGACCCCATGCCCACCGCGTCCGTGGCGATCTGTGATTCATCGATGCTCGAGAGCTTCGAGAGCCGCTGCGTGAGGTGGCTGAGGCGCGCCTGCACGAACTGCTGC
>JAYQOZ010000038.1:0-10086 GCA_038145035.1 Gemmatimonadaceae bacterium
GCACCATCACTCGCCGCCGGCCGCGGGCGCCAACGCGCGGGACCGGATCTCGCCGACCACGCGGGCCAGGAAGTCATCGACCGAGACGATTTCCTGCTTCTTCCCGGCCCCGCGGACACGGATGGCCACCTGACCGGACTCGGCCTCGCGCTTCCCGCAGACCGCCATGTATGGAACCTTCATCATCTCGCCATCCCGGATCCGGTAGTTCAGGGTGTCGCTGCGGTCATCACACACGGCACGGATGCCGGCCGCCCGGAGTTTCGCCGTCACCTGCTCGGCGTACCCCGCCACGTCGTCGGAGATCGGAAGCACCCGGACCTGCTCCGGCGACAGCCACACCGGGAAGGCACCCGCGAAGTGCTCGATGAGGATGGCGATGAAGCGCTCGAAGCTGCCGCAGACCGCCCGGTGGATCACCACCGGCCGGTGCGAGGCATTGTCCTCGCCGGTGTAGCTCAGGTCGAAGCGCTCGGGTGCGTTGTAGTCGAGCTGGATGGTACCCAGCTGCCAGGCGCGACCGATGGAATCGGTGACGTCGAAGTCGATCTTCGGCCCATAGAAGGCCCCGTCGCCCTCCTTGAGCTCGTACGCACGACCCGACTGCTCCAGCGCCGCCTTCAGTCCAGCCTCCGCGCGGTCCCAGAGCTCGTCCGAGCCAATCCGCTGCTCGGGCCGCGTGGCGAACTTGAGCCGCGCCGTGAGCCCGAAGGTCTCGTAGTGCCCGAGGATGAAGTCGAGGAGGAACTGCACCTCCTCGGCAATCTGGTCCTCGCGCAGGTAGACGTGGCAATCGTCCTGCGCAAACTGCCGCACGCGGGTCAGGCCCGAGAGCGCGCCGCTCAGCTCGTTGCGGTGCAGCACGTCGAAGGTGACGTAGCGCCTGGGCAGCTCGCGGTAGGAGTGCTTGCTGGACGCGTAGTACAGGTGGTGCGAGGGGCAGTTCATCGGCTTGAGCGACATCGACAGCGCCTCGTCGGCGCTGGCGCCGGCCTCGGCGGCCTCCTTGTCGTACACGAGGAACATGTTCTCGCGGTACTTGCCCCAGTGCCCCGACTGCTCCCAGAGCTTCTTGGTGTAGAGCAGCGGCGTCTTGATCTCGAGGAAGTCCCCGGCCTGCCGCTCGCGAACGAAGCGCTCCAGCGTGTTGTAGAGCACCGTGCCGCGCGGCGTCCAGAAGGCGGCGCCCGGCGACTGCGGGAAGAACTGGAAGAGATCCAGCTGCTTGCCGAGCACGCGATGGTCGCGCTTCTTGGCCTCGGAGAGCCGGTGCAGGTGCTGCTCGAGCTCGTCCTTCTTGAAGAAGGCGGTGGCGTAGATGCGCTGCAGCATCTGCCGTCGCTCGTCGCCGCGCCAATAGGCGCCGGCCGCCGAGAGCAGCTTGAAGTGCTTTACGTAGGACGTGTCGGGCACGTGCGGGCCGCGGCAGAGGTCCACGAAGGGCCCGTCCGTATAGGTCGAGATGACCTCGTTGGGGTCCGTGAAGTCCTCGAGGCGCTCCAGCTTGAGCGGGTCGTCGGCAAAGACCTTCTTCGCCTCGTCCATGGAGACCTCGGCGCGCTCGAAGGCATACTTCTCCGCCACGACCTTGTGCATCTCGGCCTCGAAGGCCTCGAGGTCCTCGGGCGTGAACGGCTTGGCGACCTCGAAGTCGTAGTAGAAGCCGTCGTCGATGGCGGGACCGAATCCGATCTTGGCATCCGGGCGCAGGCGGCGCACCGCGGTGGCCAGGATGTGCGCGCCGGAGTGCCGGAGGACCGCCAGCGCGCGCGGATCCCTTTCCGTGAGCACCTGGAAGGCGCCGCTCTTCCGCAGCGGTGTCATCAGGTCCTGGATTTCCCCGTCCACCGCCACGGCGAGGGCGGCCTTGAGCAGGCCGGGGCCGATGCTGGCGACGACGTCGCGTGCCGGGGTGCCCGGCGCGACCTCGCGGGTCTTGCCGTCGGGAAGAGTCAGGACGAGCTGCATCGAATCCAGGGGAAACGGGGTGCGAGCCGTGCCGCGCGAGCATCCACACGGGTTGCTTCGCGTCCGGCACGTGGTCACGTTGAAGTTAGCCGGGGGCGAGAGCCCTCGCCAAGAGAAAGCAGCAGGACGGAACCCGTTCCCGGATGGATGCGATGCGTGTGATCGAGGTCGAGGAGGAGCGCGAAGGCACAGCCTGGCTCTGGTGGATGGCCGCCGGGACTGCGCTGGGCGTCGCGGCCGGGGTCCTCGCCTCGGAGCGCTTCAGTGGCCGCCGGACGGGCGCGCGCTCCCTGCTCCGCCGGGTCCGGGCCCTTGCGCGGACGGCGGCGCTGCGCTGGGAGCCGCTCTTGGAAGTGGCCCTGGAGATGCGCGAGGCCTGGGCCGAGGGGCGTCGGCAGGCCGACCTGCCCGCGGCGGCGTACGACGATGCCGAGGAGTTCGCCGACGACGACGAGGAGCTGGAAGCGGGCGACGACGAGCTCGAAGATGAGTTCGACGAAGAGCTCGAAGAGGACCTCGACGATATTGAGGACAACGGGGACAACGAAGACCTCGAGGATTCGGACGAGGACGACGAGGACGACGAGGACGACGAGGACTTCGACGATTCGGACGAGGACGAGGACGAAGCCGAGGACAATCTCGACGAAGACCCGCTCGACGTAGAGGAGGACGGCGAGGACGCCGACCCCGAATCCGTGATTGGTTCCCGTGTCCTCGAGGCCTTCCTGAACGACCCGATTCTGGTCGAGCGCGAAGTCGAAATCGAGGCCGACGACGAGGGCGCGGTGCTACTGCACGGCGAGGTCCACGCCTCCAAGGAGATTCCCCACGCGGTGACCATCGCCGGTGGCGTCCCCGGCGTGACCAGCGTCCGCCAGCGCCTGCGCGTCCGCCTGCGCCGGACGAAGTAGCCACCGACCGCCGGGGCGTTCCCAGCGGGGCACGGCAGTTCATTGGCAATGGTCGCCGCGTTGCGCGGGCGGCTAACTTTCGCGGATGGCCGAGACCACCCCCCCGACCGCTGACTTCCCGACTCACTTCGACTTCGCGTCCGCTGAGCCGGGCCTCGCCCGCGCCTGGGAGGAAGCCGGGCTCTTTACCGCCAACCCCGAGCGCAGCACGCGACTCGGCGGCCACAGGGACCCGTTCACGATCCTGATCCCGCCGCCGAACGTCACGGCGGTGCTGCACGTAGGGCACGGCCTCAACAACACCGTGCAGGACGTGCTCATCCGCTGGCGCCGCATGGCCGGCGACGAGGCCCTCTGGCTGCCCGGCACCGACCACGCCGGCATCGCCACGCAGAACGTCGTCGAGAAGCTGCTCGCCAAGGAGGAGGGCAAGACCCGCTTCGACCTCGGCCGCGAGGCCTTCGTGAAGCGCACGGAGCAGTTCGTCGAGGAGACCGGCGGCGTCATCCTCAAGCAGCTGCGCGCCATCGGCGCCTCGGCCGATTTCACGCGCACCGCCTACACGTTCAGCCCCGAACTCTCGCGCGCCGTGCGCGAGGCCTTCGTGCGCCTGCACGAGCGCGGGCTCGTGTACCGCGGCCATCGCGTCATCCATTGGTGCCCGCGCTGCCTCACGTCGCTTTCGGACGAGGAGGCGGAGTTCCACGACAGCGAGGGCGCGCTGCATCACGTGCGCTACGCCTTCGCCGACGATCCGTCGCAGGGCATCACCATCGCAACCACGCGGCCGGAGACCATCCTCGCCGACGCGGCCATCGCCGTGCACCCCGAGGACGAACGCTACGCCTCCGCGGTCGGCCAGGAGGTGCTGCTGCCCATCACCGGCATCCGGATGCCGGTCATCGCGGACGCGTACGTCGAGAAGGACTTCGGCACCGGCGCGCTCAAGATCACGCCGGCGCACGACGCCAACGACTTCGAGGTGGGCAAGCGCCACGGCCTCGCCATGCCCGTGGTGATCGACCCCACGGGCAGGATGGCCGAGGTCGCGGATGCCGCCGGACGCGTACCCGTGGACCTGGCCGGCCTCGACCGCTTCCAGGCCCGCAAGGCCATCGTGAAGCAGCTCGAGTCCGCCGGTGCGCTCGTGAAGATCGAGAGGCACGCCAACGCCATCCGCCGCTGCTATCGCTGCGACACGGTGGTGGAGCCGCGGCTCTCCGACCAATGGTTCGTGCGCATGGAGCCGCTGGCGGCGCCGGCGCTGGCCGCCGTCAGGAACGGCAGCATTCGCCTGCTGCCCGAGAAGTGGGAAAAGGTCTACATCAACTGGCTCGAGGGCATCCGCGACTGGAACATCTCGCGCCAGCTCTGGTGGGGGCACCGTGTGCCGGTATGGACCTGCGGCAACGGCCACGCCCTGGCCTACCGCGAGGATCCCACCAGCTGCCGCGACTGCGGCAACACCAGGCTCGAGCAGGACCCCGACGTCTTCGACACCTGGTTCTCGTCCTGGCTCTGGCCCATCAGCACGCTGGGCTGGCCCGATGAAGGCACCAAGGACCTGAAGGCCTTCTTCCCCAGCGACGTGCTCGTCACCGCGCCCGAGATCCTGTTCTTCTGGGTCGCGCGGATGATCATGTCGGGCTACGCCTTCCTCGACCAGCCGTCGTTCCACACGGTCTACCTGCACGGCACCGTGCGCGACATGCAACATCGCAAGATGTCCAAGTCGCTGGGCAACGGCATCGATCCGCTCGACGTCGTACAGCGCTACGGCGCCGACGCGCTGCGCTGGACGCTGATTCAGGGCATGGGCCTGGGCGTGGACGTGATGCTCGACCCGGACGACCTCGACAAGTCGTTCGCGCCGGGCCGCAACTTTGCCACCAAGCTCTGGAACATCGGTCGCTTCCTGCTGCTGCAGGTGGGCGACGAGCCGCTGGCGGCCATGCCGGCCGAGGCCGACCTGCGCCTGGAGGACCGCTGGATCCTCGGGCGTCTGGATGCCGCCATCGCCGAGTGCGATGCGGCGCTGGGTCCGGCGCGTCCGGCCACGGGCCGCTGGCCCGAGCACGAGCGGCAGATGGGCATGCGCCTCGACGCCTACGCCGAGGCCGCGCGCCGCTTCGTGTGGAACGAGCTCGCCGACTGGTACGTCGAGGCCGTGAAGCCACGGCTCGCGACACCCGGAGCGGACCGCGAGGTCGCACGTAGGGTACTCGTGCACGTCTTCGACCAGGGCCTGCGCCTGCTGCACCCGATCATGCCGTTCGTCACCGAGACGCTGTGGCAGCGCCTCCCGGGCCAGGCCGAAGGAGCCTTCCTCGCCGTGGCGGCATGGCCGACGGCGCGCGGCGGCAGCGATCGCGGCGAGTCCTTCGACACGGTGCGCGAGGGCATCGATGCCATCCGCACGCTGCGCGCCGAGTATGGCGTCCAGCCAGGCACGCCGATCCGCGCCTTTGCGGCCGACACGCCCGCCGCGCGTCCGCTCGCGGATGCCGCGGCGCTGATCCAGCGGCTGGCGCGCTGCGAGCTCACGCTCGGCGCCACGCCCGATGGAGCGGCGGCGCACGCGCTGCTTGCCAGTGGCATCGAGTTGTCCCTGCCCCTCGAGGGCATGGTGGACCTCGCGAAGGAGCGGGCGCGGCTTTCGGGAGAGCTGGCGGGGCTGACCAAGCAGCTGGACGCCCTGCGTGGCCGCCTGGGCAACGAAAAGTTCACGGCGAAGGCGCCGGCGGCCGTCGTCGAGGCCGAACGGGCCAAGGAGCGCGAGTGGGCGGCGCGCGCCGAGCAGCTGGCCGCCAAGGTACAGGAGCTCGGCGGGTGAGGGCTGCCGTCGGGCGGCATCCGGCCTTCGGCACCCGCGTCCCGGATGCCCGCGCGGCGTGGGGCCTCACGATGCTGCTGGTCGCCTGCGCATCCCCGGGGATGCCGCCGGGCGGTCCGCCCGACGATGCCGTGCCGGTGATCCGACGCATCACGCCGGACTCCAATGCGGTGAATGTGTCGACGCGGGAGGTGCTCATCTTCTTTGATGAGGTGATTTCCGAGCGCCCAGGCGCCGCCGGACAGGCCAGCGGCAGCTTCGGCGGCGGTGCCGACCTCTCGTCGATCGTCAGCATTTCCCCGAGCGATGGGCGCGACGAGGTGACGTGGCGGCGCACCGCCGTCGAGATCCGCCCGCGCCGCGGCTTCCGGCCCAACACGGCCTACCGGGTGACGATCCAGCCCGGCGTCTCGGACCTGCGCGGCAACGTGCTGGCCTCGCGCACGGAGTTCGTGTTCTCCACCGGCCCGGGCATTCCCACCGGCGAGGTGCGCGGCGCGGTCTTCGACTGGGCACAGGCGAGGCCGGCGGCCCAGGCCCGGGTCGAGGTGTATCCCCCGGAGGACTCTACCTTCCGCTGGTCCGCGCGCGCGGATTCCCTCGGGCGCTACGTGATTCGCGACCTCACGCCCGGCACATATCGGCTGCGGGCGTGGGTGGACGCCAATAACGATCGTCGCGTCGGCTCAGGCGAGGCGATGGATACGGCGAGCATCACGCTCGGGCAGTCGGCGAGCGCGGACCTGTACGCCTTTCCACACGACACGTTGGCGCCGCGACTGGAGCGCGTCACCCCCGTGGACTCCACCGCGCTCACGCTGCGCTTCGATCGCGTGGTGGCGGGCGATTGGGATCCGCGCGGTGCCATTACGCTCGAGGCCGCCGACTCCACGCAGATCGCGCTGGCCGGAACGGCCGTGCCGGCAGCGCAGTACGACTCGCTGCGTCGCGCCGCAGAGGCGGACACGGCTACGGCGGCGGATAGCGCCGCGACTGCCGACGTGGTCGAAGCCGAGCGCGCGCCGGTGGGCAACCCGGCGCGCGCCGGGGCGTCGGTCGATTCGGGGGCCGCAGGGATCGACAGCGCTGCCGCCGCGAACGACACCACCCGCGCCGGCCGAGCCGCCGCCCGTGTTCGAACGCGTGCGCCCGGTGCAGGAGTGGCGCGTGCCGCTCGTCGCACCACTGGCACCCGGCACCTACCGCGTACGGATCACGGGAGCGCCCGGCCTGAACGGCATCGCGCGCCCGAGTGACCGGACATTCACGATCCGTGCGCCGGAGCCGGAGAAGGAGAAAGAGATGGAGCCGCCGGCGGACACGGCCGCGACGCAGCCACCGACGCAGCCACCAGTGCGGCGGCCGGACCGATGACGCCCGCGCGCGCCCTACCCGCGGTCGGCACGACGCTTGAGCGGCCCGCCGTTCGTGCGCTGTGTGAGAGCTGGCCGCGCACCTTGGTGACGGAAGGCATTCGTGCCGTGATCGCGGAGGCAAGGGGCGGCGCTTCGCTCCCCGAGAACGACGCCGAGTGGGGCACCGCGCTGACGCGATGGCTGGAGACGCGCACGGCCTCCACGCTGCGACCGGCCATCAACGCCACCGGCGTCATCCTGCACACGAATCTCGGGCGTGCGCCGCTCGCCGCCGCTGCACTCGACGCCATGCGGGCCATCGCCGAGGGCGCTGCCACGCTGGAGTACGACATCGAGGCCGGCACCCGCGGCTCGCGGCACGCGCATTGTGCGGCCCTGCTCCGTGAGCTCACCGGCGCCGAGGACGCGATCGTCGTGAATAACTGCGCCGCGGGCCTGGTCCTGGCCCTCCAGGCGCTGGCCGCAGGCCGCAGCACGCTCGTGAGCCGAGGCGAGCTCATCGAGATCGGCGGCAGCTTCCGCGTCCCGGAGATCATGGCCGCGAGCGGAACCCGCCTGGTCGAGGTCGGGACCACGAATCGCACGCACGTCGCGGATTACCGGCGTGCCCTCTCGAATGAGGTCGCCGCCATCGTGAAGGTGCACCGCAGCAACTTCACCGTGGACGGCTTCGTGGCGGAGGCCACGGTACCGGAGCTGGTGCCGATCGCGGCCGAGGCGAATGTCCCGCTGATCCACGACTTCGGCAGCGGATTGATGCTGGACCTCTCGGCCGTCGTCCTCGCCGGAGAACCCACGGCCCGCGATGCGGTCCGCGACGGTGCCACGCTGGTGATCATGAGCGGCGACAAGCTGCTCGGCGGCCCGCAGGCGGGCATCGTGCTTGGCATGCGCGGTGCCATTGCATCGCTCCGACAGCACCCGCTCGCCCGCACGCTGCGCGTCGACAAGCTCACGCTCGCCGCCCTTGAGGCCACGCTGGCGCTCTACCGCGAGCCGGCCCGTGCCCTGCGCGAGATCCCGACGCTCGCCATGCTGAGTGCGCCAGCGGCCGAGGTCGAGGCCCGCGCACTCGCCATCGCCCGTGCGCTGCAGGGCGACGGGCGTGCCGGCACCCGCGAACACTCGCGGCTCCTGCCGCAGTGGGACCTGCGCGTGGCGACGTCGGAGGCCACCGTCGGTGGCGGGGCGTTCCCGAGTGCGCGCATTCCGTCCTCGGCGGTCACCGTGAGCGGCGATGTCTCCGCGCTGGAAGCACGGCTGCGGCGCCACGCAGTGCCGGTCATCGGCACCGTTCGCGACGGCCGGCTGCGCCTCGACCTTCGCAGTGTGGCGCCGGCACAGGACGCCCTGCTCACGGAGCGCCTCGCCGAGGAACTCGGCGCGTGACGGGACCTCGGCCCGCCGCCTTTCTGGATCGCGATGGCACGCTCATTCGCGACGCGGATTTCCCCAACGACCCCGACGCGGTCGAGCTGATTCCCGGCGCCGCCGCGGCCCTGCGCCGCCTCGTCGATGCGGGCTTCGCCCTCATCGCGGTCACCAATCAGTCCGGCATCGCCCGCGGCAAGGTGAGCGTCGCCCAGTACGAGGCGGTCCGCGCCCGGCTCGACGCAGTGCTCGCCGCCGAGGGCATCACGCTCACGGCCTCGTACCACTGTCCGCATCACCCCGACTTCACGGGGCCCTGTGAGTGCCGGAAACCCGGCACCCTCCTCTACCGTCAGGCCATCACCGAATTCGGCCTGGACCCGCTTCGTTCGCTCTTCGTCGGCGACCGCTGGCGGGATGTCGCCCCTGGCCTCGCCCTCGGCGGCACGGCCGTGGGGGGTGCCCGCCCCGCCCCCCCCCCGGCCCCCCCCGCCCCCGCCCCGCCCGCGGCCCGCGCGCTTGCGACGCTCGATGACGCGGTCTCGCTCGTCCTCGGCAGCCCGCGCGACTAACTTTCCCGGGTGACGTCCACCCGCGCGCGCCTCGCCGTGCTTGCGTCCGGCGGCGGCAGCAACCTCCAGGCCATCTACGACCATCTGCAGGACCGCGGGGCCGAGGCCGGCGCGGACCTGGCGCTTGTCGTGTCGGACCGTGCCTCCTCCGGGGCATTGGGCCGCGCCAGCGGCTGGGGCGTGCCGGCGGTACATCTGGCCAGGGAGCGCGATGACACGCTCGGGGGGCTGCTCGCCGAACACGACATCACGCACGTCGCGCTCGCCGGCTACCTCCGGCTCATTCCGGTGCAGGTCGTGCGCAGCTTCCACGGCCGGATGCTCAACGTGCATCCCGCGTTGCTGCCAAGCTTCGGCGGCCCTGGGATGTACGGCCACCACGTGCACGCCGCCGTGCTGAAGGCGGGCGTGCGCGTCAGTGGGCCCACCGTGCACTTCGTCAGTGAGCACTATGACGAGGGTGCCATCGTCGCGCAGTGGCCGGTGCCGGTGCGTCGCGACGACACGCCCGAGACGCTGGCCGCGCGGGTGCTCGCCGTTGAGCACCGCGTATACCCGTGGTGCGTCACGGCCCTGACCGCCGGCCGGATATCGCTCGGCCCCGACGGACGGGTGCAGGGCGCGCCGGCGTACGACTTCGACCTCTTCGCCCCTGCACCGCGACACCGGCATCCCTTTACCGGCTGACGCCCGACCGCCCCGACTGCCCAATGCCGATTGCCCTGCTCTCCGTCTCCGACAAGTCCGGCCTGGTGGACTTCGCCCGCGGCCTCAGCGACCTCGGCTTCACGCTGCTCTCCACCGGCGGCACGGCCAAGGCGCTACGTGATGCCACGCTCGCGGTGACCGATGTCAGCGAGGCCACCCAGTTTCCCGAGATGCTGGACGGCCGGGTGAAGACCCTGCATCCGGTGGTGCACGGCGGTCTCCTCGCGCGACGCGACCTGCCCGCGCACATGGATGCCATCGCCGCGCAGGGCATCCAGCCCATCGACCTGGTCTGCGTGAACCTGTACCCGTTCCGTGAGACGGCCGCGAAGCCCGGCCTCGAA
>JAYQOZ010000038.1:10096-11328 GCA_038145035.1 Gemmatimonadaceae bacterium
CGGTCCGTCCATGCTGCGGTCCGCGGCCAAGAACTTCGCCGCGGTCACCGTGGTGGTGGATCCCTCGGATTACAGCCGCGTGCTTGAGGCCCTGCGGAACGGCGGCGACGCGACGGAGATGCGGCGCGACCTCGCGGAGAAGGTCTACGCGCATACGGCCTCGTATGACGCCGCCATCAGCGGGTGGTTCGCGGGTCAGCGTGGCGAACGCTTCCCCGAGCGGTTGAACCTGGCCTTTGAGCGCGTGCAGACCCTGCGATACGGGGAGAATCCCGGACAGGCGGCCGCGTTCTACGTGGAGAGGGCAGGCGGCGGACTCGGCGCCCTGACGCAGCACGGCGGAAAGGAGCTCTCGTTCAACAACCTCCTGGACCTCGAGGGCGCGATGCTCGCCATCGATCCCTTCGGCGACGAGGTGGCCTGCGCCATCATCAAGCACACCACGCCCTGCGGCCTCGCCACCGGCGGAACGCCGCTCGAGGCGTATCAGAAGGCGCTGGCCTGCGACCCCGTCTCGGCGTTCGGCAGCGTGATTGCCTTCTCGGTCCCCGTGGACCAGGCCGCGGCGCAGGCCGTGTCGTCCCTGTTCGTGGAGTGCCTCGTGGCCCCTGGCTATTCGCCCGAGGCCCTTGCCGCGCTGGGGACCAAGAAGAACCTCCGGGTCCTCGAGGGCTCGGCCAGGGTCACCGGCACGGCGCTGGACGTGAAGGGCGTGCGCGGCGGCGTACTGGTGCAGGAGCGCGCCCCGTCGAACCTCAGCGACTCAAGCTGGCGCGTGATGACCAAGCGCCACCCCACGAGCGCCGAGCTGCGGGACCTGCTCTTCGCCTGGCGCGCCGTGGCCAGCGTGAAATCGAATGCGATCGTCCTCGCCCGCGACGGCGCGACCATCGGCATCGGCGCCGGCCAGATGTCCCGCGTCGACGCCGCCTTCCTGGCGGTGCACAAGGCCAGGTCCCAGCACCACGACACCGTGGGCGCCGCCCTCGGCTCCGACGCATTCTTCCCCTTCCGGGACGGGGTGGACCAAGCCGCGCAGGCGGGGGTACGCGCCATCGTCCAGCCCGGCGGCTCGGTGCGCGACGACGAGGTGGTCGCGGCCGCGGACGAGCACGGAATCGCGATGGTCTTTACTGGCCAGCGCACGTTCCGGCACTAGGACGCCAGACGGAGGATGGAAGACGGAAGACGCACGTGGCGGGGGCCGGACCCCGCCGCCCCCCCCCACCACC
>JAYQOZ010000039.1:0-11313 GCA_038145035.1 Gemmatimonadaceae bacterium
GGCCCAGCCTGCGCGCCTCTATGCCGCCGACGGGCGTTTCATCGGCGAGATCGGCCTTGAGCGCCGCTCGCTGGTGACGCTCGACCAGATCCCGCGCCACGTGGTCGACGCCTTCGTCATCACCGAGGACAAGCGCTTCTACCGGCACCGCGGCGTGGACTACACCCGCGTCATCGGCGCCGTCATCGCAAACGTACGCGCAATGGGCTTCGCCGAGGGCTTCTCGACGATCACCATGCAGCTGTCCCGCAACATCTTCCCGGCCCAGCTGCCTTCCCGCTCGCGGGCGGGCAGCGCGTACAACAACCTCGTCCGCAAGTTTCGCGAGGCCAAGGTCGCGCGCCGGCTCGAGCGGCGCTTTACCAAGGAGCAGATACTCGAACTGTACCTCAACCAGATCGCGCTCGGCTCGGGCGCATATGGCGTCGAGGCGGCGTCACAGCGCTACTTCGGCCGGCCCGTCAGCGAGATCACGGTGGCCGAGGGGGCGCTGCTGGCCGCGCTGCCGAAGGCGCCGTCGCGCTACAACCCGCGGCGCTTCCCCGACCGGGCCATCCAGCGGCGAAACACCATCCTGGAGCTGATGCGCCGGGCGGACGCGCTCTCGGATGCCGATGCGTCCGTGGCCAAGGCGTATCCACTGCGCCTCGCCCGCGGCTCGCGCGGGTCCGGCGATGTGGCCCCCTACTTCGTGGAGTGGGTGCGCGCCGAACTGGAGCGGCGCTTCGGCACGCAGGTCTACCAGAACGGCCTGCGGGTGCTGACCACGCTTGACCTCGACATGCAGGGAGCGGCGGAGCGCGCGGTCGAGCGCCAGCTGCGTGCCATCGAGGCGGGGACCTTCGGCCGCTTCGAGCACACCACGTACGAGGAGTACATGGCGCGGATGGCCGCCGGCACCGAGGACGGCAGCGGCAACAACTCTCCGTACATCCAGGCATCCTTCGTGGCGGTGGATCCGCGTACGGGCGCCGTCCGCGCCCTCGTCGGCGGCCGCGATTTCGACGACTCCAAGTTCGACCGCGCCGTGCGCGCGCTGCGTCAGCCGGGCTCGACCTTCAAGCCGATCGTCTACGCGGCGGCCATCCGGTCGGGCCGGCCGACGACGTATTTCCTCGACGACGAGCCCATCGAGGTGCCGCAGCTCGACGGTTCGCTCTGGGCGCCGCAGAACTACGACCTCACGTTCGAGGGCCGCGTCCCCCTGCGCCGTGCGATGATCCGCTCGCGCAACCTGCCGGCCATCCGCCTGGCGATGGAGATCGGCGAGGGCAGCATCGCGGACCTTGCCGGGAGCTTCGGGATCTCGACGCGGGTACCGCCGTATCCGTCGATTGCGCTGGGCTCGGCAGACGTGTATCCGCTCGAGATGATCGCGGCCTACTCGACCTTCGCGAACCTCGGCTGGCGTGTGGAGGCGAACCCGATCCTCCGGGTCGAGTCGCTCGACGGCCGCCGCATCTTCGAGGCGGAGGCGGAACGCATCCAGGTGCTGTCGCGCGAGGAGGCCTGGATCATGACCGACATGCTGAAGGACGTCGTGCGTGCGGGCACGGGCACGGCGGTCTGGAACAGCGGATTCCGGATCCCCAGCGGCGGCAAGACCGGCACGACGAACGACTATACCGACGTCTGGTACGTCGGCTTCACCACCGACCTGGTGGCCGGCGTGTGGATCGGCTTCGATGCGCCGAAGCAGATCATGGGCAACGCGCAGGGTGGCCGCCTCGCCGCACCGGCCTGGGTGTCGTTCATGAAGGAAGTCTACGAGCGGAAGCCCACGCCGCCCGATTGGCCGAGGCCGCCCGGAATCCTCGCGATTCCCATCGACCCGGAGACCGGCCTGCGCGCCGGACCGGGCTGTGTGTCCGATGCCATCAGGACCGAGTACTTCCTCCCGGGCACGGAGCCCACCAGCGACTGCCCACGGAAGGGCGGCATCCTCTCCAACTTCTTCAATCCGTGACGGACCGCGTCCGCTGGCACGCGCGCTGGGTCGTCCCGGTCGCCTCGCCAGCGGTCGCCGACGGAACGGTCGTCACCGAGGGGGATCGCATCATCTGGGTGGGGCCGCGTGGCAGCGCCCCCGCGGGAGGTCGCGACGCGGACTGCGGCGCGGCGATCCTGACGCCAGGGCTGGTGAACGCGCACACGCATCTTGACCTCACGATGATGCGTGGCTTCCTCGAGGACCTGCCGTTCTTCGAGTGGGTGCGCACGCTGACGCAGGCGGCGCGTGAGGCGCTCAGCGACGACGACTTCGTCGCGGCGGCGACGCTGGGCATCGCCGAGGGGCTGCGCGCGGGCATCACGACCTACGCGGATACCGCTCCGGGCGATGCCTCATTCACCGCGATGCTGGCGATGGGGGTGCGCGGGATCGCGTACCGCGAGGTCTTCGGCCCAGACCCGGCCCAGTGCGCGGCCTCGCTGGCGACGCTGCGCGACCACGTGGCGGCGATGCGGCCGCGCGAGACGGCACTGGTGCGCGTCGGCGCATCGCCGCACGCACCGTACTCCGTGAGCGACGAGCTCTATGCCGCGGTCGCGCAGTTCGCCGAGCGAGAGCGCCTGCCGGTGGCAGTGCATATCGCCGAGAGTGCGGAGGAGTCGCAGCTGGTCGTCGAGGCGGCGGGGCCCTTCGCCGACTTCCTCCGGGGCCGCGGCATTCCGGTGGTGCCGCGCGGCCGCCAGCCGGTGGAGCTGCTGCAGCGCGGCGGCCTGCTGCGCGCGCACACGCTGCTGATCCATTGCGTGCGCGTGGACGCGGCCACGGCGCGCACGATCGCGGCCGCCGGATGCGGCGTGGCGCACTGCCCGGCATCGAACGCGCGCCTCGGGCACGGCATCGCCCCGCTGTCGGATTTCCTGCGTGCCGGCGCGCGCATCGGGCTGGGCAGCGATTCGGTGGCGAGCAACGACCGCATCGACATCCTCGAGGAGGCGCGGCTCGCCAGTCACCTGCAGCGTGTCCGGCTCGGCCGCCCCGACGCCATCGCGGCAAGGGCCGCGCTGCGGTTGGCCACGTTGGGCGGCGCGGAGGCGCTGCGACTCGATGGCGAAATCGGCACGCTGGAGGCCGGCAAGCAGGCGGACCTGGCCGTGTTCCCGCTCCACGACACGCTCGCGCCCATGGATGATCCCGCGGTCGCGTTGGTGTTCGGCCCGCGGCTGCCCGCATCGCGCGTGGTGATCGCCGGCCGCGAACGCGTGCGGGAGGGTCAGGTGCTCGGCCTTGATCCGTCCGTGACTGCCCACGTGACGGACGCAACAGGTCGCCTGCGCCGGTGGCGCGCCGCGCAGACCCACGGTTAGCTTTCGCTCTTCCTCCTCCCCCCCCGATCGATGACGCGTGGTTCTGGCGCGACCGAACTGATCTGGCGGAACGGCAGCCTGGTCCCGTGGGACGAGGCCACGCTGCACGTGATGAGTCACGTCGTGCACTATGGCTCGAGCGTGTTCGAGGGGATCCGTGCGTACAAGGGCCGGGAGGGCGGCGCGGTGTTCCGCCTGCGCGAGCACATGCGACGCCTCCTCGACTCGGCGAAGATCTATCGGATGCCGATCCCGTACTCGCTCGACGCGCTTTGCGCGGCGGTGACGGATACGATCGCGGCGAACAATCTCGAGGCCTGCTACATCCGGCCACTGGCGATCCGGGCGGGACAGGAGATGGGCGTGCTGCCCACCGCGGCGCCGGTCGAGGTGTTCATCATCTGCTGGCGCTGGGGCGCGTATCTCGGACACGACGCGCTGGAGCAAGGCGTGGACGTGACCGTGTCGAGCTGGCGCCGTGCCGCGCCGGGTACCGTGCCCGCGATGGCGAAGGCCGGCGGCAACTACCTGAGCTCGCAGCTGACCAAGATGGAAGCCAAGGCCGATGGCTACGTCGAGGGCATCATGCTCGACGTGAACGGACATGTGTCCGAAGGCAGCGGCGAGAACCTGTTCGTGGTGCGGGACGGCGTTCTCTATACGGCGCCGCTGTCCGCCAGCATCCTGAATGGGATCACCCGTGATGCGGTGTTCACTATTGCGCGGGACCTGGGGTATGACGTGCAGGAGATGCTGCTGCCGCGGGAGTTCCTGCTCGTGGCGGATGAGGTGTTCTTCACGGGGACGGCGGCGGAGGTCACGCCGGTGAAGAGCATCGATCATAGTCCCATCGGGGAGGGGCGGCGGGGCCCCATCACCCGGGCCGTCCAGGAGCGATTCCTCGCCATTGTCACCGGCAAGGCCCCCGACAGCAGAGGGTGGCTGACCCCGGTGCCCACCGCGGCGCTGCGGAGTTGACCGTCATCCGACGGTCTCCTCGACTCGGCGCCCTCACCGAAGCGGAGGTGTCCGTGACCGTCGGCTGTCTCGCCCTAAATGCCTCGTTCGAACCGCTCACCATGGTCCCGCTGAAGCGGGCCCTGCGGCTCGTCATCGATGGCAAGGCGGAGATTGTCGAGTCGGATCTGGGCCGGAAGGTCCGCTCCGAGCGCCTCGCGCTGCCGCGGCCGGTGGTCATCCGGTTGCGCAAGTTCGTGCACGTGCCGCGGCGCTTCCGCCGCCAGGTCACCAACACCTTCCTGTTCGCCCGCGACGGCTACCGCTGCCAGTACTGTGGCCGGGCCAACTACGAACTGCGCCAGCGCGAGGCGCTGACGCGCGATCACGTCATCCCGATCTCGCGTGGCGGGCTGAACGTGTGGACGAACGTCGTGACCGCCTGCTCCAGCTGCAACACGCGCAAGGCGAACCACCTGATCGACGAGTGTGGGATGCACCTGCTGCATATGCCCGTCGAGCCGCACTTCGTGCACCTCTCCTGGGCGGTGCGCCGCCTGACGCCCATCCAGGCGCGCTACATCAAGATGTTCTACGGTGGCGAGGTGGTGCGGCAACTCGAGGCGATGGAGCGGCGGCACGGCGGCGCGCTGCCTCCCGAGGCGCAGGCACTCTAGCGCGGCACCCGGAAGGTCGCGGACCGCGCGGCGTATTCGCGGCGCTCCCCGCCCAGCAAACGCGTCGTCAACGAGCGCAGCCCACGCGTGAAGGCCGTGCCTGGGTTGCGCTCGCCGCGCACCGCCGGCTGCAGCTCGCCGCGCAGCCAGGCGTTCACCTCGTCGAGATCCGACACGGACAGCGTCCGGACCTCCAGCGAGGCCTGATAGTAGAAGCGACGCCGGGACAGCGGCGCGGTGATCGGCGGTCGCAGGGGCCGCTCCACGGCGCTCTCGGCGTCCTCGAGGCGATCGAAGGCGCCCAGCGCGAGGGGCTGGCCGGCCACCAGCTGCGTGACCTCGTACTTCTGGTCCACGCCGCGCCACCGGACGATCACCTCCCATTCGACGACGCGGTGTACCTCGTCGAGCCAGCGCTCGCTGGACCACAGCTCCATCCGGTACGCGAGCCGTGCGGGGAAGCCGCTTCGGAGCAGCTCGCGCATGCGCATGTCCGACAGCACGCCGTGGGCGCGGACCAGCGGGCCCTCCGCGGTCAGCCGCGCCGCCGCCGGCAACTGCAGCTCCAGCCCCGGCGCGCGCTGCGCCAGTGCCGGCCTCGCAAGCGAGGCCGAGAGCAGCAGGGCGGGGAGGAGGGCGCGGCGCATCAGCAGGAGATCAGAACCTGCGCCCGAGGCGCACGAGGAAGTTCACCGGCTCACGTCCGGTGCTCAGCGACTTCGCGCCATAGAACCCAATCTCGCCGAAGTCCACGCCGAGCCCCAACGAGGTGCGAAAGGTCGAGAGCGGCGGGATGCCCCTGGCGAAGCGGGTCTCCGGCGCGCCGTCGTTGACGGTCCAGCCGCGGCCGGCGTCGGCGTAGAGCACCCACTGTCCGCGGCCGTTGAAGCCGGGACGCCACCAATCGTCGTGATGGTCGCTGCGCACCCAGCCGATATGGAAGTCCTGCCGCAGCTCCACCTGCCCCAGCGCGATCCGGTCGCAGAGCGTTGCGCGCCCCTCGAAGGCTGCGATGCCGCCGCAGGTGAACACGTCGTCGTCGTAGGGCGAGCGACGGAAGTCGTAGCCCTCCACCGATCCCGGCCCGCCCACCGAGAGGCGTCGCTGCAGCGGCAGGCGGTCGCCGCCGAGCTGGCCGCCCATCACCACACGGAAGTTGAGCCCGGTACCCGGCGAGATCTGCGTGTAGCGCCGCGCGTCGAGGAAGCCACGGGTGTAGTTCACGTCCTCGGGCGTCGCTGTGCCGGTGTTGGTCAGCTCCAGCGCGCGGGCAATCGTCCCGCGGCCGTGCTCCAGGTCCGCCTTCAGGTACCAGCCGCCGGTCCACGGCGAGCGCAGGCGCTCCCGGGTGTCGACGTTGAGCCGCAGTCCAAGGAGGTCCACGGTGCCCTCGTCGATGGCCGGGTTGGCACGCCAGGGATCGGTATCGCGCAGCAGCGTGAACGGCCGGCGCTCGTCCATCGAGCGCCAGCGCTCCGTGCCGAACACGGCGTGCAACGAGACTTCCTCACCGATGCGTCCGCCGACCGTCCCCTCGGCGCCGTGGCGGCCGTAGTGGTCGCGCAGGTCACGATGGAGCAGGAAGGTCGACAGCCCGGCCTCGATCGCGCGGAGCTGCCAGTCCTCCACCGGCTGTACCACGTCAAACGCGCGGCCCCCGAATACCAAGCCGTACTCCCGGCCCACGCGGAGCTCGGCGCGCGCGTCGTGGCCGAGGCTGCCGCGATCCCAGCGAATCGGCTCGGCGGTGCGCACGACGCCCAGGGCCTCCACATGGATGCGGCCCCAGCCGGTGCCGCGCCGGAAGCGCGGACCTACCGCAACCGGCAGGCCCTCCACGCGATTGTAGGTGCGCGTCGCCGCGAAGAAGAAGTCGGTGTACCCGTCGCGGTCCAGCGTCTCGCGGCGCCTGCGCGGGCGCCAGTCCGACCAGCCGCTGTCGTCGGCGCGCATCTCGTCGCCGTCCATGCCGTAGCGCAGCAACTCCGCCTGGGTCCGGATCTCGCCCCCAACGTTCACGCCCTCGGCGCGCGTCATCAGCCCGCCCACGACGATCACGCCGCCGCCGATCCGCGCGCCGGTCTCGAGTCGCACGTCGGCGTTGATCGCGACCAGCGTGCCGGTGATGTTCCCGCGGATGGTCGCCGGACCATTGAGCACGGCGACATCGCCCTGCACGGTCTGTCCGGCGGGGACGTCATAGGCACCGGTAATTCGCGTCGTGGGACCTGCGTTCCACGTACGCACGGCGATATCGACGATTCCGCGGGTGTCGCCCTGCGCGAGGGCGTCCGCGCCGCTGAGGAGAAGGCCCAGGCAGGCCGTGAGGAGAACTCGCATCGACGCTCCAGGAAGGGTCACGGCGTCACTCTACCCCGGTGATGCCGAGTCGGCGCATCCGGCGATACAGGTTGGGACGGTCGGTCTGCAGGCGGCGCGCCGCCTCCGCCACCACGCCGTTGGCGGCCTGCAGGGCCCGCTGGATGAGCAGTCGCTCGTAGCCGTCGAGCTGCTCGCTGAGGCTGGTGTCGAGACGCGAGGCATCGGGCAGCACGGTCGGCGCCGAGGTCGCGACGTCCGTGGCCGGGAGCACGCCGCGCACCTGCTCCGCCGCGATGGGCTGTCCGGCGTGCAGGATGCCCAGGCGCTCGACGATGTTCGCGAGTTCGCGCACGTTCCCGGGCCAGCGATAGCGTGTCAGTGCCTGCACCGCGTCGTCGGCCCAGCTGGGCGGCGTCTGGCCACTGCGACGACGGTTCATCATGGCGAAGTGCAGCACCAGGTCCGGGATGTCACCGGGATGCTCGCGCAGCGCCGGCACGGCGATCGGGATCACGTTGAGCCGGAAGTACAGGTCCTCGCGGAAACGGCCCTCGCGCACTTCGCGCTGCAGGTCGCGATTGGTGGCGGCGATCACGCGCACGTCCACCTTGATGGGCCGCCCCCCACCGACGCGCTCGATTTCCCTGGCCTCGATGGCACGCAGCAGCTTGGCCTGGGCCTCGGGGCTGAGCTCGCCCACCTCGTCCAGCAACAGCGTGCCCGTGTGTGCCAGCTCGAAGCGGCCGATGCGTCGCTCGGTGGCGCCGGTGAAGGAGCCGCGCTCGTGGCCGAACATCTCGCTTTCCACAAGGTCGCGGGGGATGGCCGCGCAGTTCACGCGGACGAACGGCTTGTCCCGCCGTGGGCTCTGCGCGTGGATGGCGGCGGCGACCAGCTCCTTCCCCGTGCCCGATTCGCCGGTGATCAGCACGCGTGCCTCGCTGGGCGCGATGCGCGCAATCATCGCCCGCAGCGATTCCATCGCCAGGCTGGTGCCGACGAGCTGTCCGGCAAGGCCGAGGTCGGCCCGCAGTGTGCTGCGTTCGCGCCGCGCCTGGCGCAGCTCGAGTGCACCGGAAAGCGCGAGCAGCACGCCCTCGGGCGTGAGGGGCTTCTCGAGGAAGTTCACCGCGCCCAGTCGCGTGGCCTTCACGGCGTCCCCGAGGCCGGCACGGCCCGACATCATCACCACCGGCAGGTCCGGCGAGCGCTCGCGCAGCTTCTCGAGCAGCTCGAGACCATCGGCGGGATTCGGCATCATCAGGTCGAGCAGCACGAGGTCGGGGTCGACCTCGGCCGCCTTCGCCAGGCCGGTCGCGGCGTCGGGTGCGTCGTGCACCTCGAAGCCCTCGCTGCCGAGCAGGGCGCCAACCATCCGCCGGATGTTTGGCTCGTCGTCGACGATCAGGACGCTGGGCATTGGCGAGGACGGAGGACGGAGGACGGAGGACGAAGGCGGCGCATCAGCTCTCTCGGTTCCGTGGAAGGGCGACGGGGGCCTGCGTGCGCTCGGCGAGGAGCTTGCTCAGGAAGCGCTGTGATTCCGAGATGCGCTCGACCTCGACGGCCATGGTGTCGATCGCCGTCTCCATGCGGGCAAGGCGTTCGTCCATCTGCAGCACCGACGTTGGCGGTTCCGCATCGCGGCGGCGCGTCCACGAGCGGACGAGGGGAATGCCCAGCGCCAGCACGATCGTCGTGAAGAAGAAGCTGCCGATGAAGAAAATGTCCTCGTCCATTAGGTCTCCGCTGGGGCATCGCCGGTCGATGCCGGAAAGTAGAGCAGGATCTCGCTGCCCTCACCGGGTTCGGAGCTCGCCCCGACGCGCCCGCCGTGCGAGAGCACGGTCTGCTTCACGATGGCGAGGCCGAGGCCCGTGCCGCCGGTCTTGGCGGTCACATAGGGATCCCAGATGCGATCGAGGGCATCGGCGGCGATGCCGACGCCGTTGTCCCGTACGGCCAGCGTTACCTCGCCGTTTCGCGTGCCCACCCGAACCTGCACGTGCCCGCGGCCGGCGGTGGCGTCCACGGCGTTGAGGAGGACGTTCGCCAGCGCGCGCAGCAGGGCATCGTGCTGGCCGCGCACGAGCGGCGGGGCATCGCCCTCGACCTGTACCTCGGCCGTCATCGACGCCGGCAGTGTCGCGCGAATGCCCTCGCGGGCGAGATCGCCGAGGTCCACATCGGAGGTCGGGCCCTCCGGCAGGCGACCGAACTGCGCGAAGTTCCTGGCCATCGACTCGAGACGCGCCGTCTCGGTGTCCAGCACGCCCAGCGTGTCCTGCAGCTCCGGTCCGACCTTGCCGCGCAGGGACGCGAGGGCGAAGCGGATCGGCGTGAGCGGGTTCTTGAGTTCGTGCGCCACCTGACGCGCCGACTCGCGGAACGCCGCGAGGCGCTCGGTCTCGATGGCGGCGCGCCGTCCTTCCTCGATCTCCGCCGCCATGGCGCGCATCCGCTCGCGCAGCACGCCGAACTCGGGCGCGCCGCGACCCTCGCTGACCGTGGGAAGCGGCAGGCGTTCGCCTCGGGCGATGAGCTCCGTCCAGCCCATCAGTTCATCCAGTGGCCGGGAGAGCTGCCGGCTGAGGTGGCCGGCCACGCGCGAGGCGAGGAAGGTCAGGCCCGCCAGGAGGACCACGCCGATGACCGCCAGCAGGACCGAGGCACGGCCGGCGAGGAAGGCGAAGCGCCGCGCCTGCACCCTGGACTCGCCGAGCGCCGCCTCGTGCCTGCGCAGCAGTTCCGTGGTCTCCGCGGCCTCGGGGGCGGTCCGTGCCGCCTCGATGGCGCGCTGGCCGCTCTCGGCCACCGACTCCCAGGCCGCGACCCCGCTGAACCGGGGGAGCAGCCGCACCGCCATCCCCGACCATGCGAGCGTCAGCAGGATTGCCGGGACGAACGCAAAGAGGGCGAGGATGACGAAGAGTCGGGTCCGAAATCGGGGCTGGCGCACCCTTCAAGTCTAGGGCGTTCGCGTCCCCTCCGCAGGGCCGGAAGTGCCTACCCCACTGACATTTGCGCCCGGCCCCACTACCTTTCATGGCTGGGACGCGCTCGGCGCGTCGATGATCCGCTGCGCCACGTGGGCGCGCGACCATCGGCACGTCTAGCTGGCGGACCCCCTACCGGCGGAGAGCGCCGGCACTCATTAGGCGCTAGACGCCAGGATTCAGATGCACCCACGTTCCGCTGCACCCGCAGCCGTGCGCCCTGCGCGCGGTGCGGTGGCCCCCGTTCACCGCGGGCCGCAGGCGAGCGCGCTCGGCACCACCAGTGCCCACGCGCCCAACGCCGCCCTCCTCATCGACTTCGACAACGTCACGATGGGGATTCGCTCCGATCTTCAGACGGAGCTCCGCAACCTCCTGAGCAGCTCCATCATCTCGGGCAAGGTCGCTGTCCAGCGCGCCTACGCCGACTGGCGTCGCTACCCGCAGTACATCGTACCGCTGAGCGAGTCGTCCATCGACCTCATCTTCGCCCCGGCCTACGGCTCGTCGAAGAAGAACGCGACGGACATTCGCCTCGCGGTCGATGCCATCGAGCTCGTCTTCACGCGTCCCGAGATCGGCACCTACATCCTGCTCTCGGGCGACTCCGACTTCTCCTCGCTGGTGCTCAAGCTCAAGGAGTACGGCAAGTACGTCATCGGTGTGGGCATCCGCGAGAGCTCGAGCGACCTGCTCGTCCAGAACTGCGACGAGTACTACTCGTACAACGCGCTCGCCGGCCTGGTGAAGACGGGTGACGAGCTGTCCACGAAGAAGTGGGATCCCTGGGAGCTGGTGACCGAGGCGATCGGCCGGATGCAGAAGAACGGCGACGTCATGCGTGCCGACCGGCTCAAGCAGGTGATGCAGGAGATCGACGCCACCTTCGACGAGAAGGACCTTGGCATGTCGAAGTTCTCGCGCTTCTGCATGGAGGCGGCGCAGAAGGGCCTGCTCCACGTCGCGAAGCTGGAGAACGGCCAGCTCGAGGTCGGGCTGCCGAGGAAGGCTGAGTCGGCCAGCGCTCCCGCGCGCAGTGAGCGCAG